>JAISVI010000030.1 GCA_031271665.1 Oscillospiraceae bacterium | reverse complement strand
TAACCGCGCTTATTATCCTTGCAGTGTCCTCGAACCTTATAACGTCGCTTGGCATGGTCGGCGCGCTTTCCATCGTCCGCTTCAGAACCGTTGTGAAGGAACCGCTTGACCTTGTGTATTTGTTCTGGTCGATTACCGCCGGCATCGTCGTGGGCGTGGGGCTTATACCTCTGGCGGTCATCGGGTCGCTTGTCATCGGCATAATACTGTTTGTGTTCGTCAACAGGAAGGTGAACGACACGCCCTATGTGGTCGTGATAAGCTGCGCGGGCGACGCCGAGGAGGAAAAGGCAATCGCGCTTGTCGCCGAGAAGACAAGGAAGCATGTAATCAAGGCCAAAAGCGTTTCCAGAGAGGGCGTTGAGCTTACCTTAGAGGTGCGCCTTAAAGAGTCTTCCTCCGCTTTCGTCAACGCGCTTCTTGGTATAAACGGCATACATAACGCGACGCTTGTGTCCTATAACGGCGATTATTATATGTAGCGGCACGGCATGGACAGAAAGGGGGCTGCGCCTTGATAGTAAGCAAACACATCGCGGTTATCACCGCCGTAATGCTTGCCATAAGCCTTGCGCTTTGCGCTTTTATCGTCTACGCCGCGGACAGTTGGGACACGGCGGGCATTACGCAGTATCAGAAAAAGCTTTTCGGAGACGAGATTCTCTCTATAGATATACAGGCAAACGCGCAGGACTGGCAGGGTATGCTTGAGAACGCCCAAGCCAAGGAGTGGATTTCCGCCGACCTTGTTATTAACGGGGCGCGCTTCAGCACCGTCGGCATACGCACGAAGGGGAACTCAAGCCTTTCCATGGGCGCGAGGAGTGCTTCGTCCGAAAGCGCAAGATACAGCTTGCAGTTCAAGTTCAATAAGTACGTCAAAGGCCAGACCTGCTATGGGCTTGACGCCTTCTGCATAAACAACATGATGGGCGACGCGACGTACATGAAGGATTACCTGTCCTATGAGATTATGGACTATATCGGCGTTGACACGCCCCTTAAAAACTACGCTGAAGTCACTGTCAACGGCGAGGGCTATGGCTTCTTCGTGGCGCTGGAGCGGTATGACGAGGCGTTTATGGATCGTGTCTACAACACCTCCGGCGGAGAATTGTACAGTGTAAAAATCTCGATGGGTATGCGCGGCGATTTCGAGGATATGCGTCAGGACGGGGACGCGGCGGTTCCCGCGCAGCCGGACGGCGCGCAGGGTGGCACAGCCGAGGACGCGGGCGGCGCGCGCCCCGGTTTTCCGCAGGGCGGCTTCCCCGGCTTTGAGGAGGGCGAAACGCCGGACTTCGGCGGCGAATTCCCCGGCTTTGAGGAGGGCGAAAGACCGGAGTTCGGCGGCGGATTCCCCGGTTACGGCGGGGAAGCGAGCCTTCCCGAGCGCCCGATCGGCGGGGGCATGGGCGGCGCGGCGGGCTTCGGCGGCAACGGCGGCGGCTCGCTTATCTATACCGACGACGAAATATCAAGCTACAGTTCGATTTTCGACAACGCCGTATCCGCAAGCACGAACGACGCGGACAAACAGCGCGTCATTACGGCGATAAAGAATCTGAACGCGGGGACCGAGCTTGAAAAGTATTTTGACGTGGACGGCATTCTGCGCTATTTCGCGGCGCATACGGCGGTTGTCAACCTTGACAGCTATGTCTCCAACATGCAGCAGAATTACTATATCTACGAGCATAACGGAAGGCTTACAATCCTGCCGTGGGACTACGGCCTTGCCTTCGGGGGCTATATGTCGCAAAGCGCGACAAGCGTCGTAAACTTCCCGATAGATACGCCCGTAAGCGGCGTAAGCATGGAAGACCGCCCGCTTTTGAACAAACTTTTAGAAGTTGCGGAATACCGCGAGAGATACCACGGTTATCTGCTGCAAATCGCGCAGGGATATTTTGAAAGCGGCCTGTTCGCGCAAACCGTGGCCGCCCTTGACGCGAAAATCGGCGCGCATGTGGAAACTGACGTTTCGGCGTACTATACGCACGAGCAGTATACGGCCGCCCTCGCGGCGCTTATCGGACTTGGGGCGCTGCGCGCCGAAAGCATAATGTGGCAGCTTGACGGCACGATACCCTCTACCACGGACGGGCAAAGCGCCGACAGTTCCGCGCTGGTAGACGCCTCGGGGCTTGACCTGTCCGCGCTTGGCTCGATGATGGGCGGCGGCGGCATGGGCGAGTGGCAGGGCGGACGCGGCGGGCGCGGCGAAATGCCCGCCGCGCCGGAAAATTGGGGTCAGCCTTCCGAAAATCAAGAAGACGCGGAAAGCCCGGGCGCGGGAAGCCCAAGCGGATAAAAACAGCTTGCGCGGCGGTTGGACTTCCTTTATAATAGGGGCAAAGGAAAGGAGCCGATTTCCATGCTTACTATAAACACAGCCGCGATTACGGCCAAAGAGTTTGAATCGTTTCTTCCCGCTGCGCAAAGGGCGCATGACAATCTGCAAAACGGTACAGGGCGCGGAAGCGACTTTACGGGGTGGGTAAAACTGCCCGAAAGCGTTGATAAGGACGAACTTGCGCGGATAAAGGCCGCCGCCGCGAAAATCCGAAGTGATTCCGAGGTGCTTCTTGTCATCGGCATTGGCGGGTCGTACCTTGGCGCGCGGGCGGTAATCGAGGCGCTTCGCGGGACGATGTATAACCTTAAAGACAAACCCATGGTGCTGTTCGCGGGAAACAACCTTTCGGCGTCGTATTATAAGGATATAATGGCGCTTCTGGAGGGGCGCGACTTCTCGATCAACGTTATCTCCAAATCCGGAACGACCACGGAACCCGCCGTGGCGTTTCGCATATTCCGCCGCCTTCTGGAACAGCGCTATGGCAAAGAGGGGGCGAAGAGCCGCATCTACGCGACGACCGACAAGGCAAGGGGCGCGCTTAAAGGCGTGGCCGACGCGATGGGGTATGAAACCTTCGTTATCCCCGACGATGTCGGCGGGCGCTATTCGGTGCTTACCCCCGTGGGGCTTCTCCCGATCGCGGCGGCGGGAATCGATATTGACGCGCTTCTTCTTGGCGCCGCCGACATGATGAAGATATGCCGCGCGCCGGGCGAGGGGAATCCCGCGTGGCGGTACGCAATCGCGCGCAACGCGATGCTTGGGCGGGGCAAGACAACGGAGATACTCGTGACATATGACCCGGATTTTGTGTTTCTCGCCGAATGGTACAAACAGCTTTTCGGCGAAAGCGAGGGCAAGGAACAAAAGGGCATATACCCCTCGGCCGTAAGCTTTACCGCCGACCTGCACTCAATGGGGCAGTTTATTCAGGAGGGGGCGCGAAGCCTTTTTGAAACTGCGGTTCTTGTTGACACGCCCGCTGCTGACGTCCGCGTAGGCATGGAAGAAAACGACGCAGACGGGCTTAACTTCCTTGCCGGGAAGTCTCTTTTTGACATCGAGCGGCAGGCATTCCGTGGAACATACCTTGCCCACGGCGACGGCGGGACGCCGAACCTTGTGGTTAAGATAACAGACAAGAACGCGCGCGACTTGGGCGGTCTTTTGTACTTTTTCGAGTATTCCTGCGGCGTATCGGGATACATTCTGGGGGTAAACCCGTTCGACCAGCCGGGCGTGGAGGCGTACAAGAAGAACATGTTCGCCCTTCTTGACAAACCCGGCTTTGAAAAAGAGGGCGCACAGCTTACCGCCCGCCTGCCCGAAGGGATTTAGCCGCCATGCTTTCTCATGAGATTATAAGGGAAAAAATAAGTGCGCTCGCGTCAGCGTATCCTTTAAAAAAAGTGTCGTATTTCGGTTCATACGCCACGGGAAAACAGACGCAGGCAAGCGATCTTGACGTGCTGGTCGAGTTTACGACCCCCGGTGTTTCGCTTATTTTGCTGTCCGATTTGAAGAATCGCCTGGAGGACGAGCTGCGGGTTTCGGTTGATGTCATCCATTCCCCGCTTCCCGAGGGTTCTTTCATAGACACAGGAAGCGCGGTATCCGTATATGGGGAGTAGAGACGCCGCTATTCTGTCCAAGCTTTTAAGCGAAGCAAATATCATATCCGAGATGCTTTCCGCCGCTCGTTTCGAGACGTTTATAAGCGATGAAAAGACAAAACGCGCCGTATGTATGACGCTTATTAACATCGGCGAGCTTGTAAAAAACCTGTCAGATGAATTTAAAGCGTCCGCCTCGGATATTCCGTGGAGGGCGATTTCGGGCTTGCGAGACATAATGGCGCACCGTTATCAGACAGTTCGCATGGAGGATATCTGGGTTACTGCGCAAACGGATATTCCTATCCTGCGTGAAAGCTTGGCAAAGTTAATCTAAGAGCCTCTGTCGACCGTGCCGCCATCCGCGTGTAATACTTTGTTAATTTGCGTTGTCCGGGCGGCTGTGTTATAATTAAAATAAAAAGCAAAGGGGACTGATAGGCGTTGGTTTCGGTAATTATGGGCCTTAAAGGCGCGGGCAAGACCAAACAGCTTATTCATCTGGTAAACGAAAACGTGAACAAGGCGGACGGGGTAATTGTGGTGTTGGAGCATGGTCCCAAGCTTACCTATGACATCAATCACGGCGCGCGTCTTATCGACACCGTTCCCTATGAAATTAAAAGCTATCAGGTGCTTCGCGGCTTTATAACCGGCCTTTACGCCGGGAACTACGACCTTAACCAAGTGTTTATCGACAGTTTGTTCAAAATATCCGGAAGCGGCGACATGCTGGAGTGCGAGCGTTTCCTCGGCTGGTGCGAGCGCTTTGGCGAGGTCAACGGCATAGATTTCACAATTACTGTAAGCGCCCGTGTAGAGGACGCCACGGAGGGTATGAAAAAGTATTTGACCCAAGTCTCGGGCTTTGCCTGCTAGGGCGATGCGTCTGTCTATATAAAGAAGGTGCTTTTTGCGGCGGCGGATAACCGCCGCCGCAGGTGGGGGTCGCGAATGGAGGTGAGGGTATGAAAAAGACCGCGCTTTGCGTTGCTGCGGCCTTTTTTTGCTTTTCGGCACTTTCATGGGGGCAAGCCTCTGCGGCGGCGGAAGATGTGACGGAGTTTCGCGGCGTGTGGGTGGCGACTACGCTGAACCTTGACTATCCCTCGCGGCGCGGACTTGACACCGCGCAGCTTAAATCCGAGGCGGACGCCATATTGGACACCGCCGCCCAGGCCGGATTCAACGCCGTGATATTCCAGGTGCGTCCCTCCGGCGACGCGCTTTACGACTCCAACATATTTCCGTGGTCGGCAGAGATTACGGGCAAGCAGGGCGAAGCGCCCAAGGACGGGTTTGACCCGCTTAAATACTGGGTGGACGGCGCGCACAGCCGCGGCATGGAGCTTCACGCGTGGGTGAACCCGTTGCGCGTATCCCGCGCGAATTCCGTCCCCCTGTCGGACGATAACCCCGCCAAGCATCACCCGGAGTGGACGGTTACATACAGCGACGGCACGGTTTGGTATGACCCCGGCCTTCCCGAAGTGCGCGAGCTTATCACGCTTGGCGTGCTTGAAATTGTCAACGGCTATGACGTTGACGGCATACAGTTCGACGATTATTTTTATCCCGGCGCGGACTTTGCCGACGACGAAACGTTCAAGAAGCACGGCGGGGAATTTACGGATAAGAATAACTGGCGGCGCGAGAACACGAATATTTTTATTCGCGGAGTCTACCAGGCGGTCAAAGCCTCCCGCGAGGACTGCGTGTTCGGGGTAAGCCCGGCCGGGATATGGGCAAACAAGACAACCTCCTCCGCGTTCGGCAGCGACACAAGCGGTTATGAATCGTATTCCCAGTCATACGCGGACACAAGACGCTGGGTAAAGAACGGGTGGCTTGACTATATCGCCCCGCAGATATACTGGGAGGTCGGATACGCAAAGGCGGATTACGCCATACTCAGCGCGTGGTGGGCCGACGTCGTAAAAGGCACGGGGGTTAAGCTGTATATTGGCCACGCGGCTTGGCGTACCGGCGAAAGCAAAACCGGCGCGTGGAGCACAACCGCCGAAATCGAGCGGCAGGTCGCGCTGTCGCGCGCAAGCGCCCAGATAAGCGGCGGCATACATTTCCGATTCAGCTTTATCGCGAATAACCGTGATTTATTCACTTCGCTGCAGCGCCTTTACGCAAGTCCCGCCGACGTTAATTCGCCCGCCGCCTCGGTGAAAATGAAACAGCCGGATATCGGCGTTCTCGCGGTGGGGCGGCCCGCCGATGACATGCGCGTGACAAACCCCGCGTTCTATATCGTCGGGGCAAGCGACCCGGCAAAAGCCGTAAGCGTGAACGGCGAAGAGATCGAAAACCGCACGGCAAGCGGGTACTTTGGGATAATGGTCACGCTTAAACCCGGCGAGAACGTCTTTACCTTCAAGCAGGACGGTCAGACCGTAACGCGAAAGCTTACGCTTCTGTCGGGCGGAGGAGGGGGCGCGTCCGCGCCGCCGGAAATGCAGCGCGCCGAAATCGTGCCGGGCACCGCGTTCCCCGTCTACCGCGACGAGATCGCGCGGCCGGGCGACACCCTTACCCTTAGATGCTCCGCCCCGATCGGCGCAAGCGTAAGCGTCCGCATTGCCGGAAAGACTATAAATATGAAACCGCAGACAACCGAAAAACCGGACGACGGGAAGATATACCGCACCGCTTTTACCGCGGAGTTCAAACTTCCCGATTTGTCGGTGCGCAACCGTATTATCCCGTTGGGCGCGCCGGTCTATGTGATGGAGTACGGAGATGTGACCGCGGCGCACAGGGCGGCGGGGTCAATATACCTGTCCACGCCCGAAGCGCCATATTTCGCCGAAGTGCTTGGAGAACACGCCTTTACCTATAACGGCGCGTCCACCTCCGGCGGTTCGTCGGGCGAAATAAGCCGCGGTCAAAGGGACTTTGTCACCCATGTCACCGGGTCGGGCGAATGGGTAAGACTGTCGGTCGGCGCGTGGGTTCAGCGCGCGGACGTCAGACTTTTCAACGGCACGCCTACGGCGGGATTGGCGGTCATAACCTCCGCGTCCGTAAGTCTTGGGGACAAATGGGAAAGTCTTGCGCTTGCGACTTCGTTTCCCGGCGCTACGACCGTCAAACTGGACGGACGCAATGTCACACTGCGTGTTTCCGGCGTAAACTCTGCACCCGTTCCGAAGCTTCCAAGCGACAGTATGCTTTCCTCGGTAACGTCCCGGACGGGCGCCGGCTTTTCCGAGTATACCCTTACGCTTAAAGAGGGACAAAGGCTTGACGGGTATCTTGTCGTAAGGGACGCGGCGGGGATTTCACTGCGGCTTAAACGTCCGCCCAAGGCAAAAACGGGGACAAAGCCGCTTGAGGGCATAGTGATACTTGTGGACGCGGGACACGGCGGAAGCGACGGGGGCGCGGTCGGCCCGCTTGACAAAGTGTTTACCGAAAGCTATTTCAACCTCTACGCCGCGCTTAAGCTGCAGGCCGAGCTTCAGGACTTGGGGGCGCAGGTGCATCTGACCCGCGCCGCAGACATGGCGCTTCCGGTTCAGTCACGCGTGAATATAAGCCGCGCGCTTTTGCCGGATATGTTTATATCGCTTCACTGCAACTCTATGCCGTATGAAACTGACGCCACGAATATAAAGGGCCTTTCCACCTGGTACAGACAGGCGCTGTCCCTGCCGTTAAGCCAGCGGCTTTACGAAAGCGTCAACGCCGAACTGGGTCTTCATAAGCGCGGCGCGACGCAGTCCAACTTATATGTGTGCCGCCCCAACTGGACTCCGTCGGTTCTTGTTGAACAGGCGTTTATGTGTACCCCGTCGGATTTCGAGTGGTTAAGCTCTGAAAGCAACCAAAACGCCCTTGCCGCCGCCATTGCGAACGCGGTGGTGAAGTATTTCGAGTAGGGGCGAACTTTTTGTCAAGCGCGCTGCCCACCACAACGCCGCACAACCGCGCTGCCGCCCGAAAAACCCACGGGCGAACACAGTTCGCCCCTACAGTCCGTCCCCCAAATTGTCAATTGTTCATTGTCAATTGTCAATTGATGCCGCCCCCCATAAAACATTTGTAATGCGGATATATATACGCTATAATATCCGTGCAGCGGATATTATCTTCTCAAGATATAGCATTTCGCGTTCGCGAACCGGCACCTGCGATGCCTATGCTATAATATCCGTGCAGCGGATATTATCTTCTCAAGATATAGCATTTCGCGTTCGCGAACCGGCACCTGCGGTGCCTATGCTATAATATCCGTGCAGCGGATATTATCTTCTCAAGATATAGCATTTCGCGTTCGCGAACCGGCACCTGCGGTGCCTATGCTATAATAAAAAGCCGCGTCATTATAAAATGATAGGAGAATAACGCTATGAGTTACGCGCTTATCACTGATTCGTCGGCGGATTTGCCCTGGAGCTATTACCGCGAGCATGACGTTCCGTTTATCCCGCTTCTGGTCAATTTCGGCGAGAATACTTACCCCGACGACGGAAGGGTAAGCTCGGAAGAGTTCTTCGGGCGTCTTTCCGCGGGCGAGGTGGCAAACACCACGCAGATTACGCAGGATCGCTTTTTTGAGTTTTTCGAGCCGTTTCTACAGCAGGGCAGGGATATATTGTACGTCGGTCTGACGCTTGGACTGTCCGCGACCTACGACTCGGCCTGCCTTGCGCGGGCGCGGCTTCTTGAAAAATACCCCGAACGGCGCATCGAGCTTCCCGAATCCACCTGCGTAAGCCTTGGGTTGGGTTTCCTTGTTGACCGGCTTCGCCGTCTGCGCGACGGCGGCGCGGACATCGACGCCCTTGTTGAGTACACCCAGCGCGTAAAGCTTAAAGTACACCACCGCTTTACTGTGGACGACCTTATGTTCCTTCATCGCGGCGGGCGCGTGTCGCGCACCTCGGCGGTGGTGGGTTCGCTGCTTGGCATCAAGCCCATGCTTCACGTTTCGCCCGAGGGCAAGCTTCTTAACCACGGCAAGGTGCGCGGACGCCGCGCAAGCCTTCTGACACTTGCCGCCGACTGTATCGCTATGGCTGACCGTGATGAGCTTGGCACCGTCGCGATAAGCCACGGCAACTGCAAGCAGGACGCAGAGTTCGTTATAGAGGAAATCCGCAAACAGCTTAAAATTGACGAGGTTATCCTGCACGACCTTGGCTGTACCATCGGCGCGCACGCCGGCAACGGAACAGTGGCGCTGTTCTTCTTCGGCAAAGAGCGCACCGAGTGATACGCCCCGCGGCAAAAGGACACATCTATGATTGACATTTCGGTTCGCGACGTTCACAAGTTTTACGGCGACAGCCATATTCTTCGCGGCGTAAGCTTTAACATCCAAACGGGCGAGCATGTGGGACTTCTTGGCTCGAACGGCGCGGGGAAGACAACGCTTCTGCGTATTTTGGGCGGGGAGGAAGCCCCGGACAGCGGCCCTGACCCGGAAAGACCCGCAGTTATAGCGCTTGCCGCGGGGAAGCGCGTCGGCGTGTTAAGCCAGATGCCGGACTATCCGCAAAGCGCCACCGCGCTTGAGGTTTTGGAGTCCGCCTTCGAGGAACTGCAAGCCATGCAGGCGGAGATACAGGAACTGTCCCTGCGCTGCGGCGAAGACGGCGCCGCGCTTAAACGCTACGGCGAGCTTCAGCACCTTTTCGAGCAGCGCGAGGGGTTTGACGCCGAGGTGCGCCTTGCGCGCGTCCGGGCGGGGCTTAACCTGCCGGACGAGCTTGTGAAGCGGCCTTTCGCCGGGCTTTCCGGCGGGGAAATGACGCGCGTCAACCTTGCCCGGCTTATACTCATGGACTGCTCTGTCCTGCTTTTGGACGAGCCGACAAACCACCTTGACATACGCTCCAGCGAATGGTTAGAGGAGTTTTTGGAGAAATATAAGGGTACGGTGCTGTGCGTTTCGCACGACAGGTATTTCCTTGACAACTGCGTAGAGCGCGTTATAGAGATTGAAAACGGCCTTTCGCGCGAGTACGCCGGGAACTACAGCTTTTACGCGCTTGAGAAAGAGCGGCTTTACCA
>JAISVI010000086.1 GCA_031271665.1 Oscillospiraceae bacterium | reverse complement strand
CGTTTAAGTATGTTGTCCACGTATTCGTTGGCGGCGCGGCGTATTTCTTTTGATTTAGTCTCGGCGTTGCGCATGATGTCGTCGGCCTTTTTCTTCGCGGTCGTAAGCACTTCCTGCTCGCTTACCATGCGGTGCGCCTGTTCTTCGGCGTTACGGCGCGCGGCTTCCGCGTCGCGTTTGGCCTTTGCGATTATTTTCTGCTCTTCGTCGGCAATGCGTTTGGCGTCGCTTAAATAACTTGGCAAAGCGGCGTTGATCTCGTCAAGAAGCGCAAGCGCCTTGTCCTTGTCAATTATCGCCCTGTCGCTTCCCAAAGGAAGTGTAAACGAATCTGAAAGAAGCTTATAAAGCGCCGCAAGCAGATCCTCTACGTCTTTAGCCATGACAAAATCCCCACTTTCAGGTAAGCAGTTTATTCTTTATCTCGGCAAGCACCGGGGCGGGAACAAACGCGGATATGTCGCCGCCAAGTGCGCCAACCTCTTTTACTACGCTTGAACTTAAATACTGGTGTCTTTCCTTCGCCGTAAGGAACACGGTCTCCATTTCGGGGTTAAGGTTGCGGTTAATAAGCGCCATCTGGAACTCGTGCTCGAAATCAGTAACGGCGCGAAGCCCCCTTACGGTGACGACGACGCCCAACTCACGGCAAAGCTCGGCAAGAAGTTTTTCGCTGTACATAACGCTTACGTTCGGCAGATGCGCCGTTGACCTTGTCAAAAGCGCGACCCGCTCGGTCGGGGAAAAAAGGTATTGCTTGCGCGCGTTAAACATCACCGCCACGATAAGCTTGTCAAAAACCGACGCTGCGCGTTCGATTATATCCAAATGTCCGTGCGTAACCGGGTCAAAACTGCCCGGGCATATCGCTGTCTTCACGGTCTGTCCCCCATTTAATCTGTCTCTCTTACGTACATAATAACCGACTTTGCCCCGTAATCGTAGCGCTTCACCCGTTTATACGGCGGCGGAAGCGGCGCGGGCTGTTCCTTGCGCGAACATTCGCATATCATTATACCACCCGGGCGCAAAATGTCAAACTCCGCAACGCGCGCAAGCGTCTTGTCCGTAAGCGCCGTTTCATAAGGCGGGTCAAGGAAGATCAAATCCGCGCCCTCTTTATACCCCGCAAGGAACTGTAAAACCTCGCCCGGAATAACGCGGCATTTGTCCCCAAAGTCAAGCGTCTTGATGTTCTGGCGCACACAGGCGATTGCCGACGAGGACATGTCCACGAAAACCGCGCCCGCCGCCCCGCGGCTTATCGCCTCAAGCCCAAGCTGACCAGACCCGCAGTAAAGGTCAAGCACGCTTGCGCCCTCGATATCAAACTGCACGATATTGAAGATATTCTCTTTCACGTAATCGGCCGTAGGGCGCGTCGTCCCCCCCGCCGGAGCGGCAAGCTTCCGCCCCTTGGCCATCCCCGAAATTACCCGCATAACCTAACCTCTACTCATAGCCCGAATTGTCAGTTGTCAATTGATGAAAGTGACGGTATACCATCTCCGCAACGCCTGCGGGGACTGCTTGGCGCAGTTCCTCTACGGTCGCGCGGCTTATCGCCTTGACGCTTTTGAAGTGGCCGACAAGCGCCTGTCGCCTTGCCTCGCCCACGCCGGGGATATTGTCAAGGCTTGAAGAGAAGCGGCTTCGGCGCTTGTGGTGAAAGTCTATGGCGGTTCTGTGCGTTTCCTCTTGAATCTGACCGATAAACGCGAAGCCCGCCGGGAACGCGGTAAGCCCGACCTCGCTTCCGTCCGTCCTTACAAGCGCGCGGGTGCGGTGGCGGTCGTCCTTGACCATGCCGAAAACCGGGATGTGAATCCCCTGCTCGTCCATAACCCGCGCCGCCATTGCCGCGTGGGTCGCGCCGCCGTCCACAAGCAGTATATCCGGCAGTTCCTCGAACCCCGCGCTTTGCGAAAGCGCGCGTTTAAGCCGCCGGGTAAGCACGTCCTGCATGGAGTGATAGTCGTCGTGTATGCTCTCGTCGTGAATTATAAAATGGCGGTAGGCGCGTTTAAGCGGCTTGCCGTCCACAAAGCACGTCATTGCGCCCACGCGCTCGGAGTCGCCGGTGTTGGAGATGTCAACCGCCTCTATCCTGCGCGGCGGCGCGTCAAGGCCAAGCAGACGCTGAAGCTCGGTCAAAAGTTTGCGGATACGCTCTTCGCGCGTGGTGACGCGCTCGACCTCTTCGCGGATATTGGCAAGCGCAAGCGATACAAGCGCTTTCTTCTCGCCCCGCTTGGGGCAGATGATGGCGGGGCGCGTACCTGTCTTCTCGTGGATAAGCGCGGCGATGTCCGCGTCCCCCTCGACCGGGTGGGATACCAGTATCGTCTTGGGCGCGCGGCGGCGCGCGGGATAGTACTGCGCCATAAACGCGGCAAGCACGTCTTCCCCGTCCCCGGCGTCGTCAAAAATCTCGATGTCGCGGCTTATAAGGTTGCCTTGGATATAGTGGATAACGGCGACGCCGCTTTTTGCCTCGCCCGCGTAGCAGCCAAGCACGTCCGTGTCCGCCATGCCGCCGCCCACCACGATCTGCCGCCGCGACAGCGCCGAAATCGCCGCTATTTTATCGCGCAGCGCCGCCGCCTTCTCGAAAAGCAGTTCGTCCGACGCGGTCTGCATCTCTTCCTGCATGGCGCTTATAAGCTTTTGCGCCTTGCCCTCGAGAAGCAGAACGGCTTGGGCGATGATTTTTCGGTATTCCTGCTGCGGCACGTTCCCCGTACACACGGCGACACAGCGGTTAAGGTGCGACTCCAGACAGGGGCGGCCTTTGCCGATGTCGCGCGGGAAGATTTTTTCGCACACCGGCAGTTTAAGCGTCTGTTTAAGTGCCTGAATAACGCTTAAACTAAGACTGCGCCCGCCGTACGGCCCGAAATATTCTGCCCCGTCGCTGTCGCTTATCTGATAGGTCACGGTGAAATTGGGATAGGGCGACGCCATATCAAGGCGTATATAAGGATAGCCTTTCCCGGACTTCAGCAGAATATTGTACTTTGGCTGATGTCGGCGGATAAGACTGCACTCAAGCACAAGCGCCTCGAACTCGCTTTGCGCGATAATCGTGTCAAAGTCCGCCACGCGGGACACCATGCGCCGCGTTTTTGCGGTATGCCCGGCATTCTCTTGAAAGTAAGAGCTTACGCGGCTTTTAAGCGCCTTTGCCTTGCCGACGTAAAGAACGCCGCCGTTCTTGTCAAGCATCAGATAAACGCCCGGCTTAAGCGGCAGCGAACGCGCCTTTTCCCTTAAATCAACCACGAGACAATGAACAATTGACAATTGATAATTGACAATTGATAATTAGTAACCATAAGCTTACCCCCATGAGTACGGGTTTTTAGAGCGTATTTAATTGTCAATTGTCAATTAAATACATGCAGGGCTGACCGCATAAGCCAGCCCCGCGCGATTATGTCCCGGGAAACGCGCCTTACTCGGAGAAATTGGACGCAATCAAGTCGCAAAGCGCGGTGACTGCCTCTTCCTCGTCCGCGCCGTCGGCGATGATATTTATGGACGTTCCCTTGATAATGCCCAAGGACAGCACGCCCAAAAGGCTTTTCGCGTTAACCCTGCGCTCGTCCTTTTCGACCCAGACGCTGCTTTTGAACTCGTTTGCCTTTTGAATAAAGAAAGTCGCGGGCCGCGCGTGCAACCCCACCTGATTATTAACCGTAGCCTCGCGTGAAAACACTTTACTCACTCCTCATAATGAAATTCCATTATCTACTATACCATAAATCCCGGACAAGTCAATAAGTTTTTTTTGGTGGTTCACCGTCACGATTATCGTAAAAAGCACACACCGCCGCTGGCTCCATAGCGACGGTGTGTCAGGGCTTCGGCTCTAAACCACTGGAAACTTTGGGCTGACCGCTTAGTGTGCGGTGAAATTTACGTTCGGGGTAGCGCGGGCGATTCGCGAATCACCCTACAGGCGCGGTGATGCCGCCAATCATAATTGTCAATTGTCAATTGTTCATTGTCAATTGACATCGCCAAGGCTTTCCTCAACCGCGACGGCGACGGCGACGGTCATGCCGACCATTGGGTTGTTGCCGGCGCCGATAAGCCCCATCATCTCGACGTGCGCGGGAACTGAGGACGACCCGGCAAACTGCGCGTCGCCGTGCATACGGCCCATCGAGTCTGTAAGGCCATAGGAAGCGGGGCCGGCGGCCATATTGTCCGGGTGCAGGGTGCGACCCGTGCCGCCGCCGGAAGCGACGGAGAAATACTTTTTGCCGTTCTCGCCCGCCCATTTTTTATACGTCCCTGCCACCAAATGCTGGAATCGCGTGGGGTTGGTGGAGTTGCCGGTTATGGATACGTCCACGTTCTCGCGGCGCATAATGGCGACGCCCTCTTGCACGTCGTTCGCGCCGTAGCAGCGCACCTTGGCCTTTTCGCCGGAGGAGAACGCCTTTTCACGCACCACGTTAAGCTCGCCGCTGTGGAAGTCATAGTCCGTCTCGACATAGGTGAACCCGTTGATGCGCGAGATAATATACGCCGCGTCCTTGCCAAGCCCGTTCAGGATAACCTGAAGCGGCTGTTTGCGAACCTTGTTCGCGGTGCGGGCGATGCCAATCGCGCCCTCGGCGGCGGCGAAGGACTCGTGTCCGGCAAGGAACGCGAAGCACTTCGTTTCCTCGCGCAGAAGCATTGCCGCAAGGTTGCCGTGTCCGACGCCGACATTGCGGCTGTCCGCGACCGAACCGGGGATGCAGAACGCCTGAAGCCCGATGCCGATAGCTTCGGCGGCGTCGGCGGCGTTCTTCACGCCCTTTTTAAGCGCTATGGCGCATCCGAGGGTATACGCCCACACCGCGTTGTCAAACGCGATTGGCTGGATACCCTTAACGATTTTGTCAACGTCGATTCCCTTGGAATCGCAAAGCTCTTTCGCGTCCTCTATGCGGGCAAAGCCGTATTTGGCAAGGCATTCGCCGATGCCTTTGACGCGTCTGTCATATCCTTCAAAAGTCACGCTCATGCTCTCGCCTCCTTATTCTTTGCGCGGGTCGATAACCTTGGCGGCTTCGCTGTAGCGGCCATAGGTACCCACGTTTTCCTCGTATGCCTCTTTCGGGTCAACGCCCTTGCGTATGGCGTCCATCATCTTGCCAAGGTGGACAAAACGGTATCCGATGACCTCGCCCTCTTCGTCAAGGCCGATATTAAGCACATAACCCTCGGCCATTTCCAGATAGCGCACGCCCTTTTCCCTTGTGCCGAACATTGTCCCGATCTGGCTTCTAAGCCCCTTGCCCAAATCCTCAAGCCCCGCGCCGATGGGAAGGCCGCCCTCGGAAAACGCGGTCTGCGTACGCCCGTAGGCAAGCTGTTTGAAGATTTCGCGCATGGCGACGTTTATGGCGTCGCACACAAGGTCGGTGTTAAGCGCCTCCAGTATGGTCTTGCCCTGCAGTATCTCGGCGGCCATCGCGGCGGAGTGCGTCATGCCGGAGCAGCCAAGGGTTTCGACAAGCGCCTCTTCAATAACGCCGTCCTTGACGTTAAGGGTAAGCTTACACGCGCCTTGCTGCGGGGCGCACCAGCCCACGCCGTGGCTAAGGCCGGAAATATCGGAGATTTGCTTTGCCTTTACCCATTTGCCCTCTTCGGGAATGGGCGCGGGGCCGTGGTCACAGCCCTTTTTCACTACGCACATGGACTGGACTTCATGGGAATAGATCATAGTTAAAAACTCCTTTCCTCTCTTGTGTATATATATCATACAAGCCCGCCCCAACGCAAGCCTTATGATTTTCCTTCACGTACATTTTTTTAAGCGCCCTTATGCTTGCCGCCGCACAGAAAAAGCGGCCGC
>JAISVI010000081.1 GCA_031271665.1 Oscillospiraceae bacterium | reverse complement strand
TCCTCCATATCGGTGAAGTCTTCGCCCTTGCACATGATTGTACATAGCCCGATGACCAATATATCTGCGAGTTTATGCCGTATATTCCCGTATCTGCGCCGCGGGTCACTTATGCCGCTCGTGCTTTCAATCAGTTCTTCTATTCTCATAGATCCATTTTACTCTGTTTTTCAAAAAAGTAAATGCTGTCGCCGTGGCCCACGCGGGCGGTCGTCTAAGCCGCCTCCGCTTTGTGCAAACAGTCCCGCTTTGCGGGTCTTGGTTTGCCCAACGCTGCACCGTCTTAGCCTCCCTGCTCGGGCGGGCGCTCTTCTTTACACCAGTCCTACTCTGCCCGTGCCGTTGATAAGTTTGTCAAGTGCCTCGTCCATCGTGGTTATACAGCGCGCCGAAGCGTTATAGGCGTGTTGGAAGCGGATAAGATCCGACATTTCCTCGTCCTCGGAAACGCTCATGATGGAAAGGCGCTGGGTGTCGATGCTTGTAAGAAGCACCTCCTGCGCGTCGCGCATGTTATTGCTAAGCGCCACCTCGGAGGCAAGGTTGCCAAGGAAATTCTTGAAGAATCCCTCGAAGCTGTCGTCGCCCTCTTCCAATTGCTGATCCTCGGTGGTTCCGCGCAGGACTTTGTAAAGTTCCAGCGCGTTAAGGTTGTTGCCGGTGTTCGCGTGCCCGTCGGGATCCATAGTAACTGTCTCGTCATAGACAAGCCCGTCTAAATCCACTCCGCTTGCCGCGATGTTGAACGCGCTCATAAGTATCTCGGCGTCAAGGGCGATTGTCTTTGCCGTAAGTCCTTCCGCATCGAAGAAGTTGACGCCGGAGTGCGAGGAATCGTCGCCGTTGGGATTTGTGAAGGGCGCGGTATAGCCGTTACTGTGTATATTGTTGAACTCTTCAACAAGTTTTGCGACCATTGCGTCAAGCTGGGTGATAAAGTACGGGATGCCTTGGGGTTGGTCTTCGATGCCCGTGCCGTCGCGCAAATTCAGATAGCTTAACAAGATGCCGTTTCTAAGACCCGATTCCTCATCGTTAATAAGGTCGTAAAAATCGGTGGACGTTTCGTCCGGGCTTACGATGCTTAAGCCGTTAAGTATAATTTCGTTCGCGTTCGCCACTTCGTTATCGTCGTATGTGGTTTCAACCTCGTCATTCTCGTCAACGCCGTAGTCAAGCCGCCCCGCGATGTCATGCGTCACCAAAAGGCGATCCGCGTAATCCTCGCCCGAGTTCACGCCGACGTACACGTTAAGCTGCGTAAGCTCTATGCCGTAGATATTGAACACCGGGGGGTCGTGGCTTACCTCGGTGTAGGTGATGTCCATAAAGGTGGACAGTTCGTCAAGCAGAAGGTTGCGCTGGTCGCGAAGGTCGTTGGCCACGCTTCCGCCAAGCTCGAACTTCTGGATGTTGTTGTTAAGCGACGCGATGTTCCCCAAAATCTCGTTGACGTGCTTGGCCTGCTGAACCATGTTGCTGTTTTGTTGGGTCATAAGCTCGCTAAGCTGATCGTGGTACATGTGGAACGCGTCGATCATCTTTTTCGCTTGGGCGACAACGTTGGTGCGGATTGCCTCGTCTGTCGGGTTCTTGCTTAACTCCTGAAGCGAGTTTGCAAATTCAGACATAATGGTGTCAAGACCCGCGCTGTCCACACCGTTAAAAATATCCTCGACATAGTACATCGTCTCGGAACGCGTTGACCAATAGCTGCTTTTGGCGCTTTCCGTACGGTACTGCATGTCAAGGAAGCGGTCGCGTATCTGGTCAAGACTAAGCGTACCGACGCCGCCGCCGACCTGTCCGCGGCCCATGGGCGCGAACTGGTTCAGATAACCCGCCGGATCGACCGCGCTTGTGACAAACCTCTGGCGCGAAAAGCCGACGGTATTGGTGTTTGAAACGTTATGGGACGACACGTCTATCTGCTTCTGTGCCGTGAACAGACCCATGTTCGCGATATTCAGTCCGTGGAATGTCGAGCGCATGGACATCCTTTATCACACCTTTTTGTCATACAGTTTGGCCGCCTTGCCGCCGCGTCCGGCCTCCAGTCCCTTCGCCGAGTAAACGCTTGTTTCCTGAAGCGAGGAAATGGAGTCTATCATACAGTTGATAAATTCAAGCCTTCCCTGAATCATCTTATTGTTTATATCGTTAGACTTCCTAAGTTTATTAAGCGTTTCCATCAATTTTTCCGCAAGCGCGCGAAGATCCTGCGCTTGTTCTGGTTCGGCGTGCTCTGCGAAAACGAGCATAGTAATATTTTCCGGGCGCTCTCCCGTCCTTTGCGAAAACTCTTCCACACAGGCCAAGCGACGCCTTTCCAAGTCCTTCTGGCGGGCGATAAGAAGCTGCTCTTTTCGGACAATGCCGTCAAGCGACGCGATATTTTTATCCAGAATAGCGCTTTTCTTCCCTTCAGACAAACCAAGCAGTTCCCCGTGAACGGCATACGTCTCCCGCATGACCTCCGCGAAGCGCGCCACAAGCTCTTTCACAGTACGCTATCCTCCCCGGCAGATGCCGTCAATAGCAAAGAGGCAAAGTATAACACTCTGCCCCTTAACGATTAATTTCAGCAACCTTGCTTACAGCCCAAGCATTTTTTCGGCGATCAGACGGCTGTTTACCTGATACGTGCCGTTTTGAACCGCGCCGCGAACCGCGTCCACGCGCTCGGCGCGCACTTCCGGCATTGCCTTTGCGGCGGAAAGCGCCTGTGCGAACAGTTTGTTCGCGCCGGAAACATCGACCTTGTCGGCTTCCTGTTTAAGCGCGGCGGCCGCCACCGGCTTCTTTGAAATCTCGCTATACCTCTGAACGCCGGTAATTTGAACCGGACCTATTTTCAAACTCACGATTATCTCCTCCTCACGAAACGCGCATCCTGCCCGCCCCTCTGTTTTGTATTATCGTAAGCTTTCCGTGAAACTTAAGCGGTCAGTCAGGATTTTTTTCGTGCGGGCAATCCGTCTAGGACTTGATATGGAATCTGCTTTCCTTGCGCTTGCTTTCCTCGGCGGTCTTCTTGGGTTCGACCGCGAAGGCTTTCTTGCCGCCCTCCAGCGTACGGATAAGCTTCGCGTTGCACTCCTCGCAGTATTTCCCAGAGCGAATCGGCGTTCCGCAAGTAAGGCACGTAAGCAAAGACGGCCCATGCGCGTCGGTCATAAGTCTGCCTTCGCGAAGCCATTTCATTACATGCGTACTGTCTACTCCCGTTTCCTCGCATATCGTTTCCATACTTGACCCCGGATTGTCGTACAGGAAGTTTTTCACCAAAGTAAATTTTTCGTCAAACTCCTGTATACATTTGGGACACATGGAATTTCCGTAAGACTGGAACAGCTTTTTACAATTCTCGCATGATCTTATATTCAACGCCGTCACCTCCCGATAGAGGTTCTATTATACTACTGTCTGATAGAATTTGCAATACCCATCATCTGATCGGCAGTCGTTACAACTCGCGAGGCCATTTGAAACGCGCGCTGGGCGCGTATCAGGCGCGTAACTTCCTCGGAATAATCGACGTTGGACGCCTCTAACCGCCGTTGCAGAACCGCGGCCCCCGACTCGACCATTTCGCCGGAGTTCTCGGTCTGGATGTACGCGCCGTTCCCAATGTCCTCAAGCCCGCCGGGATTGACAAAATCCACAATCTGAAGGCGAACCAAGTCAATTTGATTGCCCTCGGCGTCGAAATAGTAAAGATAGCCTTCGCTGTCGCAGACTAACTCTTCCGGCGGCATCTCCGGCGGCAGGACAATACGCTCGCCGTCCTCGCTTAACAGATACCGGCCGTGCGAGTCCACAAGGAAAGTCCCCTCTTCTTCGACGGACAGATGAAAGTTCCCGTTGCGTATAAGGTGGATGCTTATGTCGGCTTCGCCCTCGTAATCCTCATTCTCGAATGGCGGCTCGACCGCGAAGAACCCCGGGCCGTCCAGCGCGAAGTCCAAAACGCGGTCTGTTTCGCGCAAAGCGCCCTGGATAAGTACGCTTGCGGTTTGGTACTCGATTGTACCGCTGCCGCGCATAAGGTTCTTTTCCGGGCCGTTGCTTGCCGGGTGCGGGGCGCGCATTCTCATATAAAGGGCGTCCTGGAAATCAAAACGCTCTTTCTTAAAGCCGTCGTTATTCACGTTTGCGACGTTGTTGGCGATAACGTCAATATTTTTCTGCTGTCCGGTAAGACCCGACGCGCCGTTGTAAAGTGTCTGTATCATATCGGCCTCCCGCTAAGTTTCGGATTGTCAAGCGTCTGCGCGCCCTCGCGGGCGGGCGAGGCGCTCTTCTAAATCTTCGCTATATCATTCACCGCGCGGCCCAGCGACTCGTCAATTATGTGGATAATGCGCTGGTTTATTTCATAGGCGCGGTAGGTTTCCATCATCAGCACCGTCTCACGGGCCGCGTTGACGTTCGAACCTTCCAGATAATTCTGAAGAACTGTCACGTCCTCGACGGTTTCGGGTTCGATCTCAAGGGGTTCGCCGTCCTCGTCAAGAAGCGGCGCGACAGTGTAAAGGTTTTCGCCCGCCTTGCGAAGCACGTTATTATCCTCAAACCGCACAGTCCAAAGGCGGGTGATTTCCTCGCCGTCAACGCTTATTACCCCGGATCTGTCCACATCAAAGACCGAAGTCCCGACTTCGATGCGTTCGCCGTCTTGGTCAAGCACGTAATAGCCCGTGGGCGTGACAAGATACCCCTCGCCGTCCACGTTGAAGTTTCCGGCGCGGGTATAGCGGTATTCCATCTCGCCTTCCTCGTACTCCGGCTCGAAGTCCGGATCCTCAAGCTCTTCGGCGGTGGGAGGGATTTGTGTCACGGGGGTGAACTCAACGACAAAAAAGGCATCGCCGTCAATCGCCAAATCCGTCGGATTCTGCGTTTCAAGCAATGGCCCGTTCTGAAACTCGGTCGTAATCGTATCGATATGAATACCCGTGTTATGCGGCCCGACAAAGCTGTACTGGTATATTGACGGGTCGTTAAGACGCGAAATCATCATATCGCGGAAGCTTTGCGTCACAAGGGTATCGCTTTTGTATCCGGCGGTTTCAACGTTTACAAGATTGTTTGTAACCACATCCATGCGTCTGCTTTGCGCGATCATGGCCGTCCCTGCCGTATACAAGCCTCTCAGCATAAGAACCCTCCGTGTCCTATAGATATGCGCTCGTCGCCTTTTATCGAAGTGTTGAAAATTGCGTGTTCGCCTGCAAGGTGAACGAGCGCAGCGCTTGCGAACAGGCGGCTATGCCGCGGCATCGCAAAGCGCCTGCGGCGAAGAGCGAGCTTGCTCGCTTGACAGCCGCGAAGCGGTAAACGCCGGAGCGGGCAATTTTCAACATGCCCTTTATTGTTATATCGGTGCGAACGCAGAAAAACTTTAGAGCCTGTTTACTATCTGTTCGCGGATGTGCTTTTGAGTTAAATTTGATGTGCCGCAAGGAAAAAGCGGAGTGAATGCTTTGTGCATTCACGAGCATTTTGACGCGGCGGAACGCG
>JAISVI010000102.1 GCA_031271665.1 Oscillospiraceae bacterium | reverse complement strand
ATCCGTGAGCGGATGGCTACCCAAAGTCAGGATTCCGGAGAGGTGACGGCGCAGTCGTTAATAAACATCAGGCCGGTTGTAGCGTCAATAAAGGAATTCTTCGGCGCGTCTCCGCTGTCGCAGTTTATGGATCAGACAAACCCGTTGGCGGAGCTTACTCACAAGAGAAGGCTTTCGGCGCTCGGCCCGGGAGGACTGTCAAGGGACCGCGCCGGATTTGAGGTCAGAGACGTTCACTACAGCCACTATGGCCGTATGTGCCCCATTGAAACGCCTGAAGGCCCGAACATCGGCCTTATATCCTATCTTTCCACCTATGCCCGCATTAACGAGTACGGCTTTATAGAAGCGCCTTTTGTAAAGGTTGACCCGGAAACGCGCCAAGTGACGCGCGAGGTTAACTATATGACCGCCGATGTCGAGGACGAGTACATCGTCGCGCAGGCCAACGAGCCGCTTGACGCCGACGGGAAGTTTGTAAACCAGCGCATTACCTGCCGCAACCGCGAAATCGTCGAGGTCGAGCGCGACCGCGTGGACTATGTGGACGTGTCGCCGAAAATGATGGTGTCCGTCGCCACGGCGATGATCCCGTTCCTTGAGAACGACGACGCAAACCGCGCCCTTATGGGTTCCAACATGCAGCGCCAGGCGGTGCCGCTTCTTGTGACCGAGTCGCCAATCGTCGGCACGGGCATGGAGTACAAGGCCGCCGTTGACTCGGGCGTGGTGCTTTGCGCGGAGCAGGCAGGCACCGTAAAACGTGTTTCCGCCGACAATATCACGGTGCGCTATGACGACAAGACTGAAAAGTCCTACCGACTTACCAAGTTCCTGCGTTCCAACCAGGGAACCTGTATAAACCAGCGCCCCATCGTACAGGCGGGTCAGCGCTTCACCGCGGGTCAGGTTCTGGCGGACGGCCCGTCGACCTCGAACGGCGAAATAAGCCTTGGGCGCAACGTGCTTATCGGCTTTATGACGTGGGAGGGCTATAACTACGAGGACGCCATCCTTATAAACGAGCGGCTTTTGCGCGACGACGTATTTACATCCATTCACATAGAGGAATACGAGACAGAGGCACGCGACACAAAGCTTGGAAGCGAGGAAATCACCCGCGACATCCCCAACGTCGGCGAGGATGCGCTTAAAGACCTTGACGAGCGCGGTGTTATTCGCATCGGTGCGGAGGTGCGAAGCGGCGATATCCTTGTGGGCAAGGTGACGCCGAAAGGCGAAACCGAGCTTACGGCAGAAGAGCGGCTTCTCCGCGCGATCTTCGGCGAGAAGGCGCGCGAGGTGCGCGACACTTCGCTTCGCGTGCCGCACGGCGAGTCCGGCACGATCGTTGACGTGAAGGTGTTTATGCGCGAGAACGGCGACGAGCTTAGTCCCGGCGTGAATATGGTCGTGCGCTGCTACATCGCGCAAAAACGCAAAATCTCGGTGGGCGACAAGATGGCCGGACGGCACGGCAACAAGGGCGTGGTTTCACGCATCCTGCCGCAGGAGGATATGCCCTTCATGCCGGACGGAACGCCGCTTGACATTGTGCTTAACCCCCTTGGCGTACCTTCGCGTATGAACATCGGACAGGTGCTGGAAGTTCACTTGGGCTATGCCGCGAAAGCCCTTGGCTGGAAGGTCGCGACGCCCGTATTCGACGGGGCGAACGAGATTGATATTGAAGACACGCTTGAACTCGCGGGGCTTCGCCGCGACGGAAAGACGATACTGTACGACGGGCGTACCGGCAATGAGTTTGACAGCCCCGTTACGGTGGGATATGTCTACTTCCTTAAACTGCATCACCTTGTGGACGATAAAATCCACGCCCGCAGCACCGGCCCATACTCGCTTGTAACGCAGCAGCCGCTTGGCGGCAAGGCGCAGTTCGGCGGTCAGCGCTTCGGGGAGATGGAAGTCTGGGCGCTTGAGGCCTATGGCGCGGCCTATACTCTTCAGGAGATACTGACGGTGAAGTCCGACGACATTTCCGGCCGCGTGAAAACCTACGAGGCCATCGTAAAGGGACATAACGTCCCGCAGCCCGGCGTACCGGAAAGCTTCCGCGTCCTTGTTAAAGAGCTTCAGTCGCTTTGCCTTGACGTACGCGTCCTTGACAAGGACGGCGGGGAAATCGTCCTTCGCGACGACGAAGACGACGATGCCTATATGCGCCCGGCGTCCGAGGACGAAACCATTCTGGTTGACGACGGGATAGAGAGTCAAGGCTTCACCATAGAGGATGCCGCCGACTTCGAGGACTTCGATGAAGACGAGGACGAATTTGAAGACCTTGAGGACGAAGAAGAAGAGGAAAGCGGCGATAATTGACAATTGACAATGTACAATTGACAATTATGAATGGCGGCAATCACCGCGCCGGACAACACCGCAACCGGGGAATTGTGGGCGCACAATGTGCGCCCCTACAATACCCTCTTTAGAAAAGAGGGTGCCGTCCGCAGACGGCGGGTGTTTTGACCGTAGGGCGCGACGTCCCCGGCGCGCCACCCGTTCCCACCGCCCCGCGCCGTAACCCAAGGGTGGCCAATGGCCGCCCCTACAAAGGGCAATCCCCAAATTATCAATTATTCATTGTCAATTAACCGAAAGGGGTTCGTTTTATGAGCTATGCGCCGTTTGAGGCAATCAAAATCGGCCTTGCGTCCCCGGCGATGATTATGGAGTGGTCTAAAGGCGAGGTTAAGAAGCCGGAGACTATTAACTACCGTACGCTTAAACCCGAAAGGGACGGCCTTTTCTGCGAACGCATCTTCGGACCCCAGAAGGACTGGGAATGCTATTGCGGGAAATATAAGAAAATACGCTTCAAGGGGAAAGTCTGCGACAGGTGCGGCGTCGAGGTGACGCGCAAGAAAGTGCGCCGCGAGTGGATGGGGCATATAAAGCTTGCCGCCCCGGTAAGTCATATATGGTATTTCAAGGGCATACCCTCGCGTATGGGTCTTATCCTTGACATGTCGCCAAGAAGCCTTGAAAAGGTGCTTTACTTCGCCGCGTATATAGTCACCGAGCCGGGCGACACCCCGCTTAAAAAGAAAGAGATTCTTACCGAGAAGGAATACCGCGACTATTGCGAAAAGTACGAGGATGACTTCAAGGCGGGCATGGGCGCGGAGGCCATAAAGACGCTGCTTGCCGAAATCGACTGCGACAAACTTTCGCAAGAGCTTAAAGAACAGCTTAAAACCGCCTCCGGGCAGAAGAAAATGCGCATTATTAAATGCCTTGAGGTGGTCGAGTCGTTCCGCATTTCCGGCAACCGCCCCGAATGGATGATTATGGACGTAGTTCCGGTAATTCCGCCGGAGCTTCGCCCGATGGTACAGCTTGACGGCGGGCGCTTCGCCACAAGCGACCTTAACGACCTTTACCGCCGCGTCATCAACCGCAACAACCGCCTTAACAAGCTGCTTCAGCTTGGCGCGCCGGACATCATCGTGCGCAATGAGAAGCGTATGCTTCAAGAGGCGGTGGACGCGCTTATCGACAACGGCCGGCGCGGCCGCCCCGTAACTGGGCCGAACAACCGCGCGCTGAAAAGCCTTTCGGATATGCTTAAAGGCAAGCAGGGACGTTTCCGCCAGAACCTTCTGGGCAAGCGCGTGGACTATTCCGGGCGTTCGGTTATCGTTGTCGGGCCGGAGCTTAAAATCTACCAGTGCGGCCTTCCAAAGGAAATGGCGCTTGAGCTTTTCAAGCCCTTCGTCATGAAGAAGCTTGTCGAGGACGGAATGGCCAACAACATCAAAAGCGCGAAGAAGAAAGTCGAACGCGCCAGCGCCGAGGTTTGGGACGCGCTTGACGTTATTATCTCCGAGCATCCCGTGCTTCTGAACCGCGCGCCGACGCTTCACCGCCTTGGTATCCAAGCTTTCGAGCCGGTTCTGGTCGAGGGACGCGCCCTTAAACTGCACCCCCTTGTCTGCACCGCGTATAACGCGGACTTTGACGGCGACCAGATGGCCGTCCACGTTCCGCTTTCCGCCGAGGCGCAGGCCGAGGCGCGGTTTCTTATGCTGTCGGCGAATAACCTTCTGCACCCCAAGGACGGGCGTCCCGTCACGGTGCCGACACAGGACATGGTTCTTGGTTCGTACTACCTTACCCTTGTCCGCGAGGAAGAGCCGGGGGCGGGCAAAGTCTTCCGCAGCGAGGACGAAGCGCTTATGGCCTATGACGCGGAAGCGGTTGGCATTCACGCGCCGATTAAGGTGCGCCGCACAGGGACTTTTAACGGCGAGACGGTTACAAAACTTGTAAACTGCACCGTCGGACAGCTTATCTTTAATGAGTCCATACCCCAAGACCTTGGGTATGTTGACCGCACCGACCCGGAAAACGCGCTGAACCCCGAAATCGGTTTCCTTACCGGCTCGAAACAGCTTGGCGACATTATCGGGCGGTGCATTAAAAGACACGGCTTTGCCACAAGCGCCGTGCTGCTTGACGATATTAAGTCGCTTGGCTTTAAGTATTCCACGCGCGGGGCGATTACGATTTCAATTTCCGATATGACGGTGCCGCCCGAAAAGAAAGCGCTTATCGGTTCGTCCGAGAAAAGGGTCGCAGAGATTGACCGCCAGTACCGAAGGGGCTTTATCACCAATGACGAGCGTTACCGCCTTGTGGTCGAGGAATGGGACAAATGCGCAAAGCAAGTCACCGAGGCCATGCAGAGAAACCTTGACAGCTATAACCCCATTTATATGATGGCGCACTCCGGCGCGCGCGGCAACATCAACCAGATCCGCCAGCTTGCCGGTATGCGCGGACTTATGGCCAACACCGCCGGAAAGACAATCGAGATACCGATAAAGGCCAACTTCCGCGAGGGGCTTACCGTGCTTGAATACTTCATAAGCTCACGCGGCGCGCGCAAAGGTCTTGCCGACACCGCGCTTCGCACCGCCGACTCCGGGTATCTTACACGGCGTCTTGTGGACGTTTCCCAGGACGTTATTATAAGAAGCCTTGACTGCGGCACGACCGACGGCTTGGAAGTCTATGAGATAAGCGACTCCGGCCAGATTATCGAGCCGCTTGGCGACCGCCTGGCAGGGCGCTATACCCTTGAAGCAGTGAAGGATGCCGACGGCAACACAATCGTCGGCGCGGACGTCTGCATGACCGAGGACGACGCCGAGCGCATTAAGGCCGCCGGGGTTGGCACCGTGAAAATACGCTCGCTTCTCACCTGCAAGGCGCGCCACGGCGTATGCGCGAAGTGCTACGGCGCGAACCTCGCCACCGGCGAACCGGTAAGCGTGGGCGAAAGCGTTGGCATAATCGCCGCGCAGTCTATCGGCGAACCCGGCACACAGCTTACAATGCGCACCTTCCACACCGGCGGCATCGCCACAAGCGAAGACATCACCCAAGGTCTTCCCCGCGTAGAGGAAATCTTCGAGGCGCGCAAGCCCAAACGAGTCGCCGTCCTTACGGAGATTGCCGGAAAAGTGTCTGTTGAAGAGCCGCGCAAGGGATTCCGCGCCGGCACCGTCAACAACGACGCCACGGCCGAGGCGCGCACCTATCAGATACCGTCCGCGATAATCCTTCGCGTCGCGCAGGGCGACACGGTTGAAAAGGGGCAGGAACTGACCGACGGGGCGCTTAACCCGCACGACGTTCTTGCAATCCGCGGCGTAAGCGCGGTGCATAACTACCTTATCTCCGAGGTGCAGCACGTCTACCGCCAACAGGGTGTTGACATTAACGACAAGCACATCGAGGTTATCGCGCGCCAGATGATGCGCAAAACGCGCATAGAGTCCTCGGGCGACACCCCGCTTCTTATCGGCTCTACGGTGGATGTCTTTGACCTTGAAGAGGAAAACCGCAAAATCCGAAGCCGGATTGACGCGGGCGAAACCGAGCTTGAGGAAGCGGTGGGTTCGGTGCTTCTGCTTGGAATCACGAAGGCGTCTCTCGC
>JAISVI010000072.1 GCA_031271665.1 Oscillospiraceae bacterium | reverse complement strand
CTTGCTTCCGAGTGCGGTAAAATGCCGATAAGCGATTCTGTATAAGAACCCTTCAGCATTGCGTCAATTTCGGATATTGAAAACTGCGGCATTGCGTTGCGCTCTTCTTTGAGGAAAAGAATAAGCTCAACCTCTTTGTTTTGAAAATCCTTTGGAAGCGAAACAGCGCCGTTTAATACACTGCTGTCAATGGTTTGTCTGAATGCCTGCATAACTATTCCCCTCCCTGTTTCCTCCACGCGTTATGATATACCTTATTCCCCTCAAGATGCCTCTATCCTTGGGAAAAGCGGCGCGTCTTTTTTGACGCGGAAGGCGATGTCCTTCGCGTCAAGGCTTTTCCAAGCGGTCATGCCGTCACCAAGTCCAAGCTGGCTTGCCATTTTCTCCGCCGTACCCGGCATAACGGGGGACACAAGGATCATAACGGTATGCAGCGCGCGGCACAGCGTGGCCAGAACGTTTCTAAGCTCTCCTGCCTTTGACTCGTCCTTCGCGAGCGCCCATGGCATGGTTTCGTCGATGAACTTGTTGCACCGGTCGATAAGCTTCCACACCTCGGTAAGCGCCTGTTGGACTTTAATGCCCGCCATGCTTTCCGCATAGGCGGAAACGGCGGCCTTGCGCACCGTCTCTACGGCGGGGTCGGCGGACTGTGTGTCAAGGCTTCCGCCGAAGTATTTTTCGCACATGGCCACCGTACGGCTTAAAAGATTTCCAAGGTCGTTTGCAAGGTCGGTGTTATAGCGAAGGGTTATCTGCCCGGCGGATATGGCGTTGTCGCCGGAAAACGGCATCTCGCGCAGCATGTAATAGCGCAGCCCGTCAACGCCGTAGGTTTCCGCAAGCTCGCCGGGGTAAAGGATGTTTCCGGTGGACTTGCTCATCTTGTCCGCGCCGTAATTGTGCCAGCCGTGGCCGTAAAGCGTTTTGTAAAGCGGAATCCCAAGCGCAAGCAGCATACACGGCCAGTACAGGAAGTGAAAACGCACAACGTCCTTGCCCACGACATGCAGCTCGGCGGGCCAGAATTTTCTGAAAAGCTCGCCGTGATTTCCGTACGGGTCGAAGCCAAGCGCCGTTATATAGTTTGAAAGCGCGTCTATCCAGACATAGCTTACATGCCGCGTGTCAAAAGGCACCGGGACGCCCCAGTCAAAGGTCGAGCGCGTGACGCACAAATCCTGAAGCCCCGGTTTAAGGAAATTGTTGATCATCTCGTTTTTCCGTGACTCGGGAAGCAGGAAATCGGGGTTGTTTTCAATGTGCCGGATAAGCTCCGGGGCGTATTTGGAAAGGCGGAAGAAGTACGCGTCCTCGCCCATGCGCTCTAAGGCGCGTCCGCAGTCGGGGCATTTGCGCGTGTCCGCGCTGTCGCCGGGCAGCGCCTGGGAATCGGTGTAAAAACTCTCGTCCGGGGTGCAGTACCAGCCTTCGTAACTGGATTTATAGATATCGCCCTGATCGTAAAGTTTTTGAAAGATAGCCTGTACTGTCTTCACGTGAAAATCGTCGGTCGTGCGTATAAACGCGTCGTTTGAAATACCAAGCATGGCCCACGTCTCTTTAAGCGCGTTTGTGACGCGGTCGGCAAGCTGCTGCGGCGTAACGCCCTCTTTCTCCGCCTGGCGCTGTATCTTCTGTCCGTGTTCGTCCGTGCCGGTAAGGAAGAAAACCTCGTCCCCGATAAGCCTGTGATAGCGCGCAAGCGCATCGCAAAGAACCGCGTCGTGGCAGTTTCCCACATGCGGAAGCTGGGACGCGTAGGGAATCGCGGTGGTTATATAAAACTTAGGCATAAAAACTTTCCTTCTTTAGAATCAGATGGCGCGCCGGGGGCGTCGCGCCCTGCAAATATTGCAACGGCTGCGGTTTCATGTAAGGGTTGTCTACGGTCTGCACCGCGCGGTGCGCGATGCGGCAACTGTTCACTGTTAACTGTTCGTTGTTAACTGTTCGTTGTTAACTGCCCGTCATCTTCCCACTTGTAAGTTCCAGATGTGATCGGCGTACTGCGCCACGCTGCGGTCGGCGGCAAAAGCACCGGCGGCGGAGATATTGGCAAGGGACGAGGTGTTCCACGCGCGCGGCGAAAGGTATTTCTCGCCCGCCGTTTTCTGTATGCGGCAGTATGACTCGAAATCGGCGAGAAGCATATACGTGTCCGAGATAAGAAGCGAGCGTACAATGTCGCCGTAATCCACCTCGTCGCCGAACCCGGCGGAAATGCGGTCAAGTACGCGGCGCAGCGGCTCGTGCACGCTGTATATCGCGGACGAGGAGTACCCCTCGCGGCGCAGGCGGTCGGCCTCCTGCGCGGTAAGGCCGAAGATAAAGATATGCTCGTTGCCCACAAACTCGGAAATCTCCACGTTCGCGCCGTCCAGTGTCCCGACGGTAAGCGCGCCGTTAAGCATAAACTTCATGTTGCCTGTTCCGCTTGCTTCCTTTCCCGCGATTGATATCTGCTCGGATATTTCCGAGGCGGGGATAAGAAGTTCCGCCACCGATACGCGGTAATTCTGTAAAAACACGACCTTCATAAAGCGCGACGCCATCGGGTCATTGTTAATTAACTCTGCCACGCTGTGGATAAGGCGGATAATAAGCTTTGCCATATAGTACCCGCCGGCGGCCTTCGCGCCGAAGAAGAACGTGCGCGGCGTCATATTCGCGTTCGGGTTTTCGCGGATTTCGTCGTAAAGCCGCAGGATGCGAAGCACGTTAAGAAGCTGGCGCTTATATTCGTGCAGACGCTTTACCTGCGTGTCGAAAATAGAATCCGGGTCAACCACAATACCCTGTTCGCGGTAGACATAGTGCGCCAGCCTTTCCTTGTTTCTGCGCTTGATGGCCGCCAAATCCTCCAGCAGGCGCGCGTCCTTGACATGGGAGGCAAGTTTTCTAAGCTCGTTCGGGCGCGTAAGATAGCCGTCTCCGATAGCGTCGCTTATAAGCGCGTGAAGCTCGGGGTTTATCTGGGCAAGCCAGCGGCGGTGATCCACGCCGTTTGTCACGTTAAGGAACTTGAACTTCTCGCGGTTATACTGAAGCGCGAAAATATCCCGGATCAGTATGCCCGAATGAAGCGCGGATACGCCGTTTACCGCGAAGCACGCGTACGCGCACAGATTGGCCATGCGCACCTCGCCGTTCCAGATAATCGCCATCTGGCTTATTGTGTATTCGCCAAGCCCCTCTTCCCTAAGCGCCGTAATATAGCGGTCATTTATTTCGCACAGTATTCGCCACACGCGCGGCAGAAGCATTTCCACGATGTTCTGCGGCCAGCATTCAAGCGCCTCGCTCATAACTGTGTGGTTTGTATAGGCCACCGAACGCCGTACTATCGTCCACGCCTCGTCCCATTCCATGCCCTCTTCGTCAAGCAGTATCCGCATAAGCTCGGGGATAACAAGCGTCGGGTGGGTGTCGTTTATGTGTATCACATGGCGCATGTGGAAATTGCGAAGGTCGCCGTGTTTCTGCTTATGCTCGCGCACAATGCTTTGCACCGTGGCGGACACGAAGAAATATTGCTGGCGGAGGCGAAGCAGTTTGCCCTCGAAATGATTGTCGTCGGGATAAAGCACTTTTGTAATGACCTGCGCCATCGCGTTCTGCTCCATCGCCTTTATATGCTTACCGCCCGCGAAAAGCGTCATGTCGATTTCCGTCGGGCTTTGCGCTGCCCAAAGGCGAAGCTTGTTTACATGATTTGTGCGATACCCGGAGATAAGCATATCCTTTGGAATTGCGAGAACATCGGTACTGTCTGCATGCCTGTATTTTGTGACCCCTGCGTCGGTATATTCCTCAATATGTCCGCCGAAGCGTACGGTTACGGTTTCTTCAATGCGGGGGATAAGCCACACGTCGCCGACCTCAAGCCACGGATCCGGCATTTCAAACTGAGCGCCGTCGATAATCGCCTGCTTGAAAATGCCGTACTCATAGCATATCGAATACCCTGTGGCGGGAAGCCCCAAGGTGGTCATCGAATCCAGATAGCACGCGGCAAGACGGCCAAGACCGCCGTTACCCAGCCCGGCGTCCGGCTCGGTCTCAAGAAAGTCCTCGAAGCTGAGACCCGACAGCTTATCCTCCGGAATTCCAAGTTCTTTTCGGCTTGCTAAAAGCTCGGAAACGGCCTGTTTAATCTTCTCTGTAAGGCCAAGGTTGAAGGCGTTCTTGGAAAGCGAGCGCCCAAGCAAAAATTCAATGGAAAGGTAGTGAAGCTCTCTCTCCTCGCCTTTCAGCTCCGTCTTTTCCGAAAGCCTTTGCGCCATAATATCGCGAAGCACAAGGCAGATTGAACGGAATGCCTGCGTCCTTGTACAGTCTTTCAAGTCGCGCCCAAAGTGATGCTTCAGTTTGCCAAGGAAGAGTTTTTTTATATCACCAACGCTGATATTCGTGTTCATGCCGAAAAATCAATCCCCTTGCTATTATGGGTCGCAGAGGTCTGCGACCCATAGCTTTTCATTGCGTGGCGCGTTTTTACTTTTTACCGGAAACTTCGCGGTACATCGCCATATACTGCGCCGCGGGCTGAGTCCACGAGAAGTCGACGCCCATGTCGCTTGCGGCAAGCGCCCGCCATGCTTTCGGGTCGCTTCGGTAAAGTTCCGCTGCGCTGCGAAGGACGTAAACCATATCCTGCGCGTTGTAATTGGCGAAAGTAAAGCCGCGCCCCTGCTTTGTTTCCGCAATATACGGCGTCACGGTGTCGCGAAGCCCCCCCGTTTCGCGCGTAACCGGCACCGTGCCATAGCGCATTGCTATCATCTGTGTAAGCCCGCACGGTTCGGACTTGCTTGGCATAAGGAAGATATCCGCGCCCGCGTAAACCTTCGACGCAAGCGAGGGACTGTACATTATCTGCGCCGAGAAGCGCCCCTTATAAATATCCCCGGCATTTCTGAAGTGCTGTTCAAAGTTCCAGTCCCCGCGCCCGACGACAACAAACTGCGCGTCAATATCCATAATGGCGTCAAGCGAGGCGGCCACAAGGTCAAGCCCCTTATGGGACACAAGACGCGTGACCATACCGATAAGGGGAACCTTCTTCTGCGGGGTAAGCCCCAAAATCTTTTGAAGCTGGGTCTTGTTCGCCGCCTTCTTTTCTAAAGTCAAAGCGTCATAGTTCTCAAAGACATCCGGGTCGGTTGCGGGGTCGTAAATTGCGGTGTCTATACCGTTCAAAATGCCGCGCATTTTATGCCTTGAGTTTTGAATGACCCCTTCAAGCCCGTGAGCGTAAAAAGCATAGCTAAGTTCGTCGGCATAGGTGGGCGATACGGTGGTGACCGCGTCGGACATCTCTATGGCCGCCTTCATAAGGTTAAGCCCGCCGCAGAATTCCATTGTTCCGCCGTTGAAAAGGCTGTCGGGAAGCCCGAAGACGTCGCCGAGCACATGGCGGGAATACCTTCCTTGGTACTCTATATTGTGGATAGTAAAAATCAGCTTTATATCGTCCGCGGCGGGCGAAAACTCCGTGCGCAGATAAACGCCCGTCAGCGCGGTCTGCCAGTCGTGGCAGTGTACGATATCCGGCCGCCAGTTTTCCGGCAGGTTTTGGGCAAGCTCGGCCGCCGCGCGGGAGAAGAACGCGAAGCGTTCGCCGTCGTCGAAGTGGCCGTAAAGTTCCCCGCGCTTGAAATAGTATTCATTGTCGATGAAATAGAACACAACCCCGTTTAGTTTAAGCTCGAAAAGCCCGCAGTATACACTGCGCCAGCCAAGTTTGATATAACGCGACCCAAGCAGCTTCATGTTTTTGCGGTATTCCTCGGCAATGCAGTCGTAAAGCGGCATCATAACGCGAACGCCGGCGCGTTTCGCGCTTAACGTTGCGGGCAGCGCGCCCATAACGTCGGCCAGTCCGCCGGTTTTGGCGAAAGGCGCGGCCTCGCTTGTGACAAAAAGGATTTTCATTGCTCTACCTCCTTCAAATGGGTGGTTTTTTTGGGCGGGCGGGGCTGCCGGATTTGCGTAAAATCACGGGCGACCGGGGACGGTCGCCCCTACAGGAGTTAGACACTTGCTCCCTTTGAAACGGCAATCGGATACGCGCTGTGGCCGACAAGCATATGGTTTTCGTTTATAGTGACTTCCTTATCGGTTATGACATAGCTAAGGCGCGCGCCGGATCTGACCACGGTGTCCTGCATAAGTACGCAGTTTTGGACAACCGCGCCCTTGCCGACCCGTACTCCCCGGAACAGCACGCTGTTTTCCACCTGTCCCTCGATAAAGCATCCGTCCGCCACAAGCGAATTTTTGCCCAGACTGTCCGGACTGTAATAGGTGGGCGCCTCGTCGCGTATTTTGGTGTGTATGCCGCGGCTTCGCAGAAAAAGCTTGCTTCGCACAACGGGGTCAAGAATCTGCATACTGTGATGGAAATAGTCCGCCACGCTTGTAAGCCTTGCGCAGTATCCGTTGAAAATATATGCGCAGAGTTTAAGTTTTTCTTTCATCGCCTGAAGCACGTCGCGGTTAAAGTGGTAAAGGTTTCTTGCCACGCAGTAACCCAGAAGGTTTTCAAGAAGCTGCTTTGACATGACGAATATGTTCATCGTTTCAAACGAGTGGGGCGCGCCGTGATTCGGCCCCACGGTGATTTCCGATATGCGCCCGCCGTCAGAAAGGGTATAAAACGCCTCTTCCTTACAGTCTTCCGAGCTTTCTGGGGTGCAAAGGCATGTGATATCCGCGCCGCTTTCTATGTGCGCGTCAAGAACCTCCTCAAGGGATAAGTTCGCCACAACCTCGCCGTCGGCAAGAACCACGTACTCCTGACGGATACGGCTTATATAGTCGGCAAGGCCGAAAAGCGCCTCCATCCTTCCCCGGAACTCGACGTTGCGGTGCGGCCCGGCATAGCCGAAGGGCGGCAGGATTTTAAGGCCGCCGCGCTTGCGCGCCAAATCCCAGTCCTTGCCGGAGCCAAGATGATCCAGAAGCGACTGGTAACTTTCGCGCATTACGACGCCAACGTCGTTTATACCGGCGTTTACCATGTTGCTTAACATAAAGTCGATACAGCGGTATCTGCCCCCGAAGGGAATCGAGGCCGCTGTCCGCCGCTCGGTAAGCTCTTTAAGTTTGGGGTGGGAAACATACGCGAAAATAATGCCGTGCATGTCTTTCATGTCCATAACCCTCCGTCTAGCGCATTATCAGGGTGATGCCGTAAGTGACAAGGTAAAGGGAAACCGCCGTCATAAATACAATGGATCTGTTTGATATCTTCACTTTCTCGCCGGGCTTTTTCTTAACGCGCGACCCGGACATAAGATAAAGGAAGATGCACACAAGCGCCGCGATATAACCAAAGCGCAGATACGACTCGGGAACACGCCGCGCGAGATACGCGACATTGACCGCCGCCCCCGCGCCGTATACAAAGATGCAAAAAACCTCGATTGTCTCGCGGCCTTCCCTAAGCCGCGCGAGCAAAGCCGCAAGTCCCCGCATGGTCGCGTCAGTCGGCGACCATCGTGTTCGGCTCGATACAGCGGTCTTCCGCAATACTCGCGCCGGAACCGATTACGGTGATTCCCCATTCCTCCGGGCTTACGGCAAGCGGCTCGGCCCCGACGCGCGCGCGCGCGCCGACACGGGCGTTTTCCGCCACTATGGCGTATTCTACGCAGGCGTCCTTCTCTATCACCGCCCCGGGCATAAGGATAGAGTATTTGACGACCGCGCCCTCGGCCACGGAAACGTCGTTAAAAAGCACGCTGTTCTGAACTTCGCCCATAACCTCGCATCCTTCGGTCACAAGCGAATGCGAGATGACGGCGCGATCCCCCACATAATGCGGCGGCGCGATGGGGTTGCGCGAGTAAACGCGCCACGCTGGGTCGAACAAATCAAGTTTGTTCGTGGCGGAAAGCATGTCCATGTTCGCGTCCCACAGACTGTCAATAGTCCCGACGTCCTTCCAATAGCCCGAGAAGCGGTATACCGACATCTTTTC
>JAISVI010000050.1 GCA_031271665.1 Oscillospiraceae bacterium | reverse complement strand
TTTCCGAGCTTCGCTCCACACTCGGCGCAGTGCAGAACCGCTTAGAGCACACCGTCGCCAACGTGGACACCGTCGCCGAGAACATGCAGTCCGCCGAAAGCCGCATCCGCGACGTCGACATGGCGAAGGAAATGATGACGTTCACGAAGAACAATATCCTGAACCAGGCCGCCACCGCCATGCTGGCCCAGGCCAACCAGTCCCCCCAGACCGTCCTCCAACTGCTCCAGTAAGGTTAATCCGTTTTTACGCGGAACAATCTGCGCCAGTACTAGCCGCCGCCTAGCGGCCTAAGCGTTGGAGCCTCTCGCGGAGCGAGGTCGATTGACAGTGAATAATTGACAATCGACAATTGACGGAGGGGAACAACAAGCGAATCATTATCCGCGTTGCTCCGTGAAGGGGAAAAACCGGTATTTATGAATATGTACAAACGGGCTGCTGTAATGCGCCCGTTTGGCATATTCGGAACTTTTCCCTCACAAAAACCTCACAACTGGTTGAGGAACGCACGACCCGCCCCGGCGAAGCAACCCACGGGCGGCAGAACGCCGCCCCTGCAAGAAAAGAGGATGCCCCCGCAGACGGCGGGTGTTCCGACGCCATCGCGTGAGGAAGCAATATTTCGGGGCAAGGACGCCCACGAACAAAAATTTTGAAGGAGGCAATACCCCATGAAAACCCGTAAATTTTTAGCGGCCCTGTTGGCGATAGTTATGATCGCCGGATTCGTTACCGTCCCCGCGTTCGCGGCGGTTGTTGTTGACCCCGAGGGAGTAACAGAAACACCTGACGGCACAGCCAGCAACTTCAATCCCCGCCCCGATTGGGAAGATAACATCGACTACAATCTGACGGCAATCACAAACCCGACGGCGACTAGCGCTGCGGTTACCGGCGCAAAGGGCGCTGTACCTGCCGGCACTATCACGGCGACGATTGACCTTGTGGCGGAAACGCTTACGGTTACAATCGAGGGCAACGACCAGTTAAGCATTGCCGCCTATTCTCTGGACGGCGGCACGAAGTGGAAAACCGGCAGCATCGGCAGCGCCGAGGGCGCGGACATCTCCAAACTGCTTAACAAAGAGATGACGCTTGTGCTTACCACAAGCTATGACAAGAAAGCCAAAGGCCCCTCTGTCGGCGTGGCGAAAGCCGATGCGGTGCTTAATGCCGACGGCACGGAAAAAACCCCGGCGGTTGAGAACGTTGACGCGGCCTTGGTCGTCACGTTGCCGAAGATCAACGCCCGCCCCAAGATGGATAAGTATGTCGTAAACTATGCTATCGCCGCCGACGCGACCGGCGTAACCGCGGGCGGTTGGGTACTGGCCGCGAAGGAAGCCACCGTTGCCACCAAGAAGGGGCTGCAGGTTGCCGTAGCCGGTTCCGACAAGAAGACGCCGGCAGTTACGATCCTTGATGACAAGGGCACTCCAAATAACGCGGAAGATGACGAGACCGCCACTTGGGGTCAGTTCCCCGATCCCGATGTAGTCAGCGGAACAGAGGTTTCGGGCATTAACGTGAAGCCCCTTCCCGAAGGCGGCAAGCCCGAAAAGACCATCTATCTCGCCCGCATCGCGCCCGTGGGCGACGGAGCCGTCTATACTCCTGGATCCAAGGCCGCGAAGTACAATGTCACAAGCGAGATAAAAGCACCCAAGCTGAAAGCCGACTATAAGAAGGAACTTATCAAGACGAAGGTTGGCATCTCTTGGTTTGAAGCCGATGTCGTTACGTATACCGGCGGAACTGAAGCTACCACGGATGACGAAACATTCTTCACTGTTGGCACAGTGTCCACTTTCACCGACAAGGAAAAGGCGAAGACAGGCATAAGCCTTGCGGCGACAGCCACGACGGACGCGCTGTACGGCGAGACCCTTGGGTTCTACACCGCCGCCACCGCGAAGAAGGCCGCCTCGGCCATTCAGGTGTACAACGTGGCGCCGCGCGGCGTACTGGTAAGCGAGGCGCTTAGCCCCAGCAAGGGCAAGCTTAAAATCGACACCAAGAAATACGAGGTTTATGACAAAGTAAAGCAGAAATGGGGCGGAATGCCCAAAGTCACCGCAGGCGGCGAGTTGCAAATTCGCATGAAAGCCACCGCAAAGGGCGGCAAAGAGGATGAATCTACTTGGGCGGCAGGCGAAACAAGAACACTCAGGTACGTCTGGGGCGTCTATCAGCCAAACGAAAAAGACCCGAGCAAGGATAAAAAGGGCATTACCGAGGCGTATATCCTTGATAAGGCTCTTGGCGCTACCCCCGGCTCCGCCACAATCGGCGCGAGTGATGCGATCAGTGGTGTCACCGGAACGGCGCTTGCAGAAACCAAAATCACTGTCACGCTTAAAGACGCTTTCTTTAAGGAAGCAGCGGACAATAAGATCGCCGATGTGAAGTCTTGGTTTGGCGCTCTCCCGGCCGGTTTGTCGGCGGCTGCGACAATAACAGAAGCCGAAACAGACAAGGGCTTTAACGTTGCGGAGATTACCGTTTCCGGAACGCCGACAGCGGCCATAAACGCCACGGCGATTCAGTTGAAGATACCCATGGAAGCGCTTGTTGACGAACCCCCCATCGTTGTCACGGTGGACAGTGAAGAGGACGAGCCGAAGAACCTCATAGACATCAAGGACGAAGATGTGGAAGCTGCCATGACCGCGATCGAAGAGCTTTACAAAGATGACGAAGTGATCGAGGTTGACATCCCCGGCTTGGTTGTCGGCGACTATGCGCAAATAGCCGCGGCAGTTAAGAAGTACATTGACGCGGACGACGGTATCAAGGCTCTTAAAGTAGTCACAGCCGTTACGCCGGTGATTGGTGAAGACAAAACAGCGACAGGTTATACAGTAACCGTCACCAAGGGACCCAGAACGGATGCGTTTGACATCGCTGCAGCCGAAATCAAGGCAACCGACGTAGTAGGCGAGGCCAACAAGAAAATTGCCGCCGCGTTTAACGCAATTGTAGAGGGCGATCACGAAGTGACGTCGAGTAACGCGGGTGATGAAGGCGCACTAAAGACATACCTTGAGGGAACGTCATTATTCGACGTGGATGGCCTTAATATCACTGTGACCATCACTGCCTTCACGGAATACACACCTGCGGTAGCTGAACCCGCAACAGAGGCGGTACCTGGAAAGTTCACGTTCACGGTTACGGTTGTTGATGAAGCCGGGAAAGGTAAGCAATTAACCCAAACGGGACTTACAGGAACAATAACGGAGTAACCCCCGTCACACATGAACCCCACGCACACACCATAAACACCAAAGACCTACCCCCCAAATCGGGGGGTAGGCCCCCAGAGGGGGGATGTCAATTGACAATGAACAATGAACAATTGACAATTATGATTGGCGGCATAATCGTGTCCCCGCGCTCTTTACCCTCTTTAGAAAAGAGGGTGGCCGCCGAAGGCGGACGGGTGTTTTGACCGTAGGGCGCGTCGCCCCCGGCGCGCCACCCGTTCCCAACGCAACCAACGCCGCGTCGCACAAACCCCTGTAGGGCGCGACGCCCCCGGCGCGCCACCCGTTCCCAACGCAACCAATGCCGCGTCGCACAAACCCCTGTAGGGCGCGACGCCCCCGGCGCGACGCCCGTTCTTTTAATTGACAATTGACAATGAACAATTGACAATTATGCAAATTTAAAATTGCGCACATTTCCCCGCAACGCCGCCGTACCCTACGGGCGGGAAACCCACGGGCGAACACAGTTCGCCCCTACGACGCGCCGCCGCAACACCGTACCCCCCGCAACGCACAAACCCACAGGCGGCAGAACGCCGCCCCTACAAAACCCTCTTTAGAAAAGAGGGTGGCCGCGCAAAGCGCGGACGGGTGTTTTGACCGCAACCCCCAAAAAATTGTCAATTGTCAATTATCAATTGTCAATTGCCATCGCCATAACATTGAAAACAACACACTGACAATATATCGCATAGCCACTGTGCAAAGTAATAAGGAGGAACGCGTCATGAAACGCATTGGTATTATATACATCGCCGCAATACTTGCTGTTGGGATGCTGATTCCCTCGGCTTTCGCCGCCGCCGGGATACCCTCCGACCTGACGGCGGTTCCGGCTTCGTTTGACCACAACATCGACTATGAGAGGGCGCTTGACGAGGATTATAAGCTTACCACAACGAAGAACCCCCAAATCTATATAGATATGGCTCAAGAGCGGCTGTTCGTAGAGGCGGGCGCGCTTGCCGAGGGCAAGAGCATCGTCGCCATAAGCTATAACGGCGGCGTCAAATGGACGCGTATCGGCGGCATTCCGGACAGCGGGCTTGACATAAGCAAGGCGCTTAACAAGGGTGGCATGTTCCGCGTTACAACGTCGCTTGACGCCAAGGGCAAGGGCATCGTCACCGAGGGCGACGACAAGTCCGATGTGTATGAGTTCCCGTCAATCGACAAGCGCCCGAAGGTCGAGAGGTGGATGGTCAATTTCAGCAAGTACGCCGACGCAAGCGGCGCTACGACCGGGCAGTGGGCGCTTACCGTGAAGAACAGCAACGACGCGCTTAACTTAACGTACCAGATTGCGTCAAGCGCAAGCAAGAAAACGCCCGACAGGGTGTACTTTCAGAACGGGGCGCTGTACGAAGGCACAAACCCGGAAACCGTAACGGGGCTTGTCCCGGCAGATTGGGGTTATTTCAAGGTTGGCGAGGGCATCAATATAAAGCCCATGACCGGAACCAAGGTTACGAAGACCACCTATCTTATCCGCACCGCGCCGACGAAGACCACCCCCGCAAGCAAGGTGAAGAAGGTCAACATCTCCGGCCAGGGCAAGACGGTTAAGTTCAAGGCCGACTATAAGAAGGAATACATCAAGCTTAAAGACAACGCCCGCCTTTTCGCGGGGAATCTGACCGAGCTTGTCGAGAACGACACGGCAAGCACGGTCGTTTCGTACGACAAGGAAAGCGCCAAGACAGGTTATGTGCTTGACGACAAGAAGACGGCCGACAAATACGGCCAAACCCTTAGCATCTGGATTGGCGCGACGATGAAGAAGGCGGCCACAAAGCCGCTTGAGTACAATGTCGCGGCGCGTTCGGTCATGAACGAGAAACAGCCGACTTTCACGGCGTCAAAAGTCTCGATAGACACCAAGGTTTTCGAGGTGTATAATGAGACTAAGGGGACTTGGAGTACCACTGTGCCCAAAGTCACCGAGGACACGACGTTCCAAATCCGCGCCAAGGCCACCGCCAAGGGCGGCAAGGAAAGCGCCTCGACCTTCGCCGCGTCTGACCCGGGCGAACTGTATGTTGAGTATGGCATCGTTGACGAGGACAAGGATAAAAGCGGGTATACAAACGCCTATATCCTCGCGCCCGCCTTCGACGGGTTTTTAAGGGGACGGCCCTACAAGGGTTCGGTGTCCACCCCCGAGGTTGACGC
>JAISVI010000038.1 GCA_031271665.1 Oscillospiraceae bacterium | reverse complement strand
AAGGCCGTTCTCAATCCCCGCCGCCAATGCCTCTATCGCGGCGGGCTGGTCGCCGGCGGGACTGAATTCGCTTACCACCTGAAAATCGGGCATCGTACGTTCACCTCTTGTACTGTCTTTCGGCGGGTCTTTCAACAAGGTCTTCCGGCGGGCGATTCGTGAATCGCCCCTACTGCCCTTGACGCGGTTCGTCGCCCCTGCTCTTTCCGATTCGCATTATATCAAAACATTTGTTCGTTTGCAAGGGGGATTTTCAAATTTTCTTCCGTCATCGCGCGTTGCCGCCAAACGCAAAAAAGCCGCCCTTTGTCAGGCGGCTTTGTCCCGTATATCTTATTCGTCAAACAAGTCTTGGTGGGTACCCGTTCTGGAAAGCAGCAATACCAGTATGCCCTTGTCTATTTTATACACAAGAAGCCAGTCCGGCTCTATGTGACACTCTCTGAATCCCTTGTAGTTGCCTTTCAGCGGGTGATCGCTGTATTCAATCGGCAATCTCTTGCCTTCCGCCAAAATGTCAATCACTTCCTCTAGCAGCGACAGGTCTTTTCCGCGTTTCTCCGCGCGGCGCAAGTCCCGTTTGAACCTTGCGGAATATACGCGCTCATACATCATCGTCGTCCCCTGCCAAAATATCCGCGAACATCTCTTTTGTGCTTGAATATCGTTTAAAACTGCCGCTTGCCAGCATTTCGTCGCATTCACGCATGGCCGCCTCGGTTTCGGCGTTATACCGCGGCTGTTTCAGCGCAAAGGGCAGTCCGCCCACCATCAGGGACTGGTTAAGGAACATATTTACCGCGTCAGTCACCGTTATCCCAAACATGCCGAAAAGTTCCTCCGCGCTCGCTTTCGTTTCCGGGTCAATCCTTATATTCAAATTGGCTCTCTTTGCCATTTAAATCACCTCTCTGCTGTTGGTATTGATCGCCGCCTTGCAATATCAGTCTAGCACAAGCGATAACCCATATGCAAGAACAATTTACACTCAGACGCTCTAAAAGCCGACTTTTTCTTGCGTTTCAATTCTGCGGCGGTTATAATGGAGACATTCCCGGGAAATACCCGTTATTCTGCGTCCATGCGCCGAACCGCGAAGTCATAGGCTTTTTTATAGTCGCCAAGCTGTATGCAGCATTCCTCGGCGGTCTTGCTTATAAGCTTTACTCCGTCGGAGTCAAAAGAGGCAAGGGGCAGGGTTTCCAGAAACGCGAGCGCCCCCGCGGCGTTTTGCCCGGCCATAAGCGCGCGCGCCTTTACACAGCACGCGCAGGCGCGCACATACGGGCTTGCCTCGCCCAGAAGCGCGTCGGCAAGCGCCGCGATTTCGTTCAGATGCGCAAGTTCCGGCGGGGCGGCGGCATCCGAAGACGAGGTTTCCGGCGGGGCGGCAGCGCCCTCTTCACTTACGAGATAGCTTATCGGAAGTTCAAGCGCCGCAGACAGAAACTCAAGCGTTTTGACCGAGGGTGTGGCGCTTCCGTTCTCGATTTTTGAAAGCATGTTGCGCGTCATGTACTCCCCCACGACGTCCTTCTGCGTAAGCTGCTTTTGCAGCCGCGCCTCGCGTATACGGCTTCCAAGGTTCATTACATTCACCTGATTTCGTTTAATGGGTGCGCGTTATGGTAACTGCCGCTTACCACAAGTCTATCACGCTTCCTAAGAGAATGCAAGCCCCAAACGCGCAATCGGCGGCAGAGGAAAACTCTTGACAAAAGCTTGAGGACGCAGTATCATAAGGTAAACATAATTTACTTATTCGGGAGGGTTGCGTCATGTTTGAATGGTATTCGGCGCTTTCTCTTACAGAGCAGATTTTCGTTTGGATAGCCGCGCCCGCGTCGCTTATTTTGATAATCCAGACGATTCTGCTGTTCTTCACGGGCGGCGCGGACAGCGGCCTTGACTCCGACGTTTCGGGTTTAGGGGACTCTGCGGGAATTGACGGCGGCGCGGACATAGACGTGGACGTCGTCGGCGGGTCAGACACCGACCTTCTGGAGGGCAGCACGGGCGCGGGGCTTCAGTTCATTACAACGCGCGGCATTATCGCGCTGCTTACGGTGTTCGGCTGGGCGGGTTTATGCTTTATGGCTGTCGGCCTTGGTTCGGGGCTTTCTATCGCGCTTGCGGCAGTGCTTGGATTCGGGGCGCTTGTCGGGGTGGCTTATTTGGTGCGCGCCCTTCTGCGGCTTCAGGCAATCAACACGGTAAACTACCGTCTTGCGCTTGGCAGAAACGCGGACGTTTACCTTACAATACCCGCCAAGGGGCAGGGCGTGGGCAAAATCACGCTTGATCTGGACGGTTCGCTTAAAGAGTACGACGCCGTGAACACCGGCGACACCCCGATAAAAACCGGCGACGTCGTCCGTGTGACGGACTTGCTTCGCGAAAACGTGATGGTGGTCGAGAAAGAGTAGAAAAAGCGCCGCGCTTTTGGCGGCGGGCGTTTGGTAATATAAAGAAGAAGGGCGGTAAGCAAAATGATTCCTGTGTTCCTAAGCGGAAATGGCTCCGGCGGCACGCCGATACTGGTCTTGGTGCTTGTTATCGTCGTGGTTTTCTTCGCGGTCGTGGCGTCCCTGCTTTCGCGTTACCGCAAGTGTCCCTCTGACAAGATCATGGTCATCTACGGTAAGGTCGGGGGCGGCGGCAAGGCCGGTGTGCAGGCGGCGAAGTGCCTTCACGGCGGCGCAACCTTTATCTGGCCGGTTATTCAGGCGTATGAGTACCTTGACCTTACGCCGATATCAATCAGCGTGGATCTGAAAAGCGCCCTAAGCCGCCAGAACATCCGCGTTGACGCGCCGTGTAAGTTTACTGTCGGTATCTCGACCGAACCGACCGTGATGCAGAACGCCGCCGAGCGCCTTCTGGGGCTTAAACTGAACGAGGTTCAGGAGCTTTCACGCGACATCATCTTCGGCCAGCTTCGTCTTGTTATCGCCACGATGGACATCGAGGAAATCAACACCGACCGCGACAAATTCCTTGCCGCCGTGTCCAACAACGTAGAGGGCGAACTTAAAAAAATCGGACTTCGCCTTATCAACGTCAACATGACCGACATAACAGACGAGTCCGGATACATCCAGGCGCTTGGAAAAGAAGCCGCCGCCAAGGCCATTAACGACGCGAAGATAAGCGTCGCGGAGAAAAACAGGGACGGTAACATCGGCGCGGCAAACGCCGAGCGCGACCAGCGTATCCAGGTGTCAAGCGCCGACTCCGACGCGGTGAAGGGCGAGAACGAGGCAAAGATAGTCATCGCCAATTCCGAGTCCAACCGCCGCCAGCAGTCCGCGGAAGCCGAGCGCAAGGCCACCGCCGCCGAAAAGGTCGCCGAGGCGAAGGCCGCCGAGGAAGCCTACGCGGCGCAACAGCAGGCCGAAATCGCCCGCGCAAGCCGCGAGGAAGCCACGATGGAGGCCGACATAATCGTCAAGGCCGAAATCGAGAAGCGCCGCATGGAGATAGACGCCGAGGCGCAGGCCGAGCGTATCCGCCGCCAAGCGCGCGGCGAGGCGGACGCCATCTTCGCCAAAATGGAAGCCCAGGCGCGCGGCGTGGAGGAAATGCTGTCCAAACAGGCCGCCGGTCTTGGCAAGATTGTCGAGGCGGCGGGCGGCTCGGCCGATTCCGCCGTGAAGATGATGATCGCCGACAAGCTTGACGAACTGGTCAAGATACAGACCGAGGCCATACGCAATCTGAAGATCGACAAGATCACCGTCTGGGACGGCGGCACGCAGGACGGCGGCAAGACCGCGACGGCGAACTTCGCCTCCGGCCTTCTGAAAAGCCTTCCCCCGCTGAACGACATGTTCCAGATGGCCGGACTAAGTCTTCCCGGATTCCTGTCCGTTGACGGGAAGACCCCTCCGCCCGCCGTGGAAGAGGAGGAAGCGCCGGAGAGTCCCGGGAAATAGATATTAAGAGTCTGTTTACTATCTGTGCGCGGATAGTAAACAGACTCTTACACTCCGCTTAGTTTTCGCGGTTACTCTTTACCGGTTCCAATAAAACAATCAGAAAACCCCCGCTGTCATTGCGTACATGTTCCTCAAAACACAGCCTCGCCCGATCCGACACATACTTTCCATCTTCCTTTATCAGCTTCAACAGTCTCTTCCATGACCCCGGGATATCGTCCGTGCTTTCCAACATTGCATAAAGCCCGCCCGGTGAACGCATCTCTTTCAGATGTTTCGGAATCGCGATGCCCTCCGGAATCGAAGCCGCCATCCCGTAACCATAGGGCTTCCCCTCACCCCCCGGCATGGGCGGCATATTTCCCCCGAAGAACCTCGCCGTCCCTCCAAGATTCGCGGAATCAATCCAGTCAAACACTGGACTCGTCGCATCATCCTCCGGTGATAATCCCACGGAAACATAGCACCCGAAGCGCATCGGCGGAAGTGTGACATATCGCAGCGAATTGTTGCTGTTTTGCATGTTTGACATATTAATATCCTCCATTTTCAGTAATAACTGCGGCAGTTCCGCATCCAATTTAACTGTGCTTTCCTGTTTTCTTAGAAGTGACAGAAATTGGAGCAAGCGTTGTTCCTTCTCCTTGTTTTCCTCATTGTATTCCCCTAAAACAGAAATCTGCCTTTCTATGACACGATGCAGGAAAACAACTGACTGGTTATCCAAAACAGTTTTAATCTCTTTGATTGGAATATCCAGTTGTCTGAGCATTGCCGTGATACGAATCCGAAAAACCGCCTTTTCATCATAGATCCTCCAACCGGAATCCTTATCCCGCATACTGTCGAAGAGACCTTCTGATTCCCAATGCCGCAGAGTACGGCTCGACAGCCCTATCTGCGAGGAAAGCCTGTGAATTGGTATTGCCGCGTTCATGGAAACCTCCTTTCTCTGATGCCTAAATACAGTATAACACTTGACGCTACGACAATTGCAAGAGGGTTTTTTCAAAAATAAATTATGATAATGGCCGACGCATTGCGTTGGGCAAACAAAAACCAGGGGGGCTTTTTAGGATGTATTATACGCCGCATATCGCACCGCCCAAAACAGACAGACGGAAGATCGTCATGGATGCGGGCGGGTCAACCGCATTTCTGGTTGCAATACTGACATACACGCTTGACACGTTTATCAGATCGACACAAATAGTGGACGGCCTCAGCTTTTCAATGTTTGGCATTGCCGCTGTTTACGATGCGCTGATATTTGTCGCGCTTGCAGCTATGATACCCCGGATTTTGATTTGCATAGGCATGTGGCTTTTCTTTGCCGCGTCCCGAAACAACGAGTTAAGCCGCGGGCGGCTGAATTTTTTGAAAGCGGGTATCATCGCGCAGTTTGCGCTAGAGTTTTCAGTGGGCGGATATATGCTTGTATATTCACTGACGAGAGACAATTATTCGTTCCGCCTGCCCGACCTTCTGAATTTAGAGCCGCTGATCAGGGGATCTGACTTCCTCGCGATTTGGGCGATTATAACAAGTATATTAACTGTCGGTATGGTTGGGGTTTATCTTTTCGGAATCCTAAAAACCCTTGGGATTACTAAAAGATCCTTGGAGGAGGCCGGTTGGAGCGGAACCATCCCGGTGCCTTTGATCGTGATAAATTATATCCTTGCCGCAAGCGCGCTAATTGCCGCCCTTCCCGAGTTTGGCGGCAACATCGCAGTCGCTTCATATAATGTTTGCCAAGCCGCCACGCTGGTTTTAATCAACATGAAACTCCATCATCTGCGCAGCAGGAGTTAAACGTTTCTACGGCGCGCCATCTGGATTGTGGATTTGTCGTCAAGCGGAACGCATAAATGCGTTCCCTACGGCTACGGCGTTACCGCTGTACAAACCCCACGATTTATGCTATTATTTCCGCATTACATACACGGAGGTAACATAAATGTTCAAAACCCTTGGCGACGTGATGGCATACGCAAAGCAGCACGCGGCGGAAATGGCGGATTTCATGATGATCGACATTAACGGACGCTGGCGGCATCTTACAATGCCGATAGATCGCTTTACCGAAGACACGCTTAAACACGGCATCGGCTTCGACGGTTCCAATTACGGTTTCGCGCCCGTCGAGAAAAGCGACATGGTGTTTGTGCCGGATATCAGCACCGCGTATATGGACGCTTTCGCCGAGATACCGACGATTGCCATGCTTGGCGACGTGTACGTCATAGAACTGCCCGACAACAAACGCTTTGACCAAGACCCGCGAAGCGTGGCGTTTAACGCCCAGGAATACCTTCTCTCTACCGGCATTGCGGACGAGATGATTATCGGGCCGGAATTCGAGTTCCATGTGTTTGACCATATAAGCTACAGCGTAAAGCCCCAGTCATCCGGCTATCGCCTTGACTCGGCGCAGGCCGAGTGGAACACGGGGCTTCCGGAAAAGAACCTTGGCTATAAGATGCCGCACAAGGGCGGCTATCACATGGCGCCGCCGATGGACACTCTGGGCGGGTTCAGAAGCCGGGTCACGGCACTTATGCAGCAGCGCGGCATTGACGTGAAGTACCACCATCACGAGGTTGGCGGCCCCGGGCAGTTAGAGGTCGAGGTGGAGTTCGGAACGCTTCTTGAAATGGCCGACAAGACCATGATGACAAAGTACATAATCAAAAACGCCGCCATGCGCGAGGGGAAAACCGCCACGTTTATGCCCAAGCCCATTTATGGCGAGGCCGGGAACGGAATGCACGTCCATATGCTTCTGCGCAAGGACGGAAGACCCGTGTTCTATGACGCGCAGGGCTATTCCCAACTAAGCGAAACGGCGCTTTTCTTTATCGGCGGACTGCTTAAACACGCCAAAGCTTTATGCGCGTTCACAAACCCAAGCACGAACTCCTATAAGCGCCTTACCCCCGGATACGAGGCGCCCGTCACCGTCGGCTACGCCACCTCGAACCGAAGCGCCGTGGTGCGCATTCCCGCGTATGCCAAAGGCCCGGACAAGAAGCGCTTTGAGCTTAGAAGCCCGGACGGCACATGCAATCCCTATTACGCCTACTCCGCGATCCTTATGGCCGGCATTGACGGCGTTATCAACAGAATCGACCCGGCGAAAGAGGGGTTCGGGCCGTACGACTTTAATCTGTACAACCTCTCCGACCAGGAAAAGGCGAAGATAAAGTCCCTTCCCGGAAGCCTTGGAGAGGCACTGGACGCCCTTGAGAACGACCGCGCTTTTCTCGAAACTTCGGGCGTGTTTCCCAAGCGCCTTATCGACCTTTGGATAAAAAACAAGCGCGGCGAGGCCGCGTACTATGACCGCCTTCCGCACCCCGCCGAGTTTGAGATGTATTACGATTTGTAAGAGGCTCTTGACTCGCACAGATACGTCTCCGCAAAGGTTTTTGAAAGCTCGTCCCGCGCGGCGCGCGCGGCCTGACCGTCGGAGAATACGCCAAGAACCGTCGGGCCGGTGCCGCTCATAACCGCGCCAAGCGCGCCAAAATCAAGAAGCGCGGAGTGTATGGCGCGTATGTCGCGGTGTTTCTCCGTAAGCGTGTCCTCGAACACATTGTACATATAGCGCGCCGCCCCAGGCAGGTCTTCGCGCGAAAGCGCGGCGCGAAGACCCGCGATGTCGGGGCGGCGGCTTATTTTTACTTTGTCAATCATCTCGAATGCTTTTCTGGTAGATACGGGTACGGGCGGCTTGCAAAGCACTATATGGCACGGAGGCAGAGGCGGCAGGGGCGTAAGCGCCTCTCCCCTGCCCCCGGCAAGCGCCGTTCCGCCCAGAACGCAGAACGGCACGTCGCTTCCAAGCTCAAGCGCCCATTCCAGAAGCGTTTCAATCGGCAGTTCCGGGGCAAACTCGCCGCGCAGAGCCAAAAGCACCGCCGCCGCGTCCGAGGAACCGCCGCCAAGTCCCGCGCAAACTGGAATGCGCTTATCAAGCGTGATGTCAAGCGAAACATCCTGTATCCCCGCGCGGGCGAAAAAAAGCTCGGCGGCAAGCAGCGCCAGATTGCGCGATCCCACGGGAAGCCCCGCGCACTTTCCGCCCTCCGTCGTAATAGTATGCCGCCCGGATCTGGACTTGCGAAGCGTAAGAATGTCGCAGAAACTGACGGACTGCATAACCATGCGCAGATTGTGATAGCCGTCGTCCCGGCGGCCAAGTACATCCAGCGCGAGATTTATTTTGGCGTAGGCGTTTACCGTGATGCCGTTATCCATCAGCGCCCCCTGAAATCAATCGCCCGCATGGAGCAGAACTCATGGCAGCAATAGCACTTTATGCAGTTTTTTTCGTCAACCACGGCCTTTTTGCCGTCCATCGTGATCGTTTTCTGCGGACATATACGCGCGCATTCCCCGCAGCCCCCGCATCGCGGCGAAATAACCGGGTACTTTGCCATAACCGCGCGCAGCCGCCTGTTAAGCCGTTTCGGAATCAGATGCCGCAGGAAAAAGCCGCCCACGCGTTCGGTCTTAGGTGGGCGGAAAACGGTTATAAGCCGCGCGGTTTCGTCGCCAAGCCACGTAAGTTTATCCGCCGAGCGCGGGACAAGCCCCCGCGCGGCGGCCTCCGCGAGCGCGGGGACGCGCTCCGGCCGCAGGCTCATAAGGTGGCAGGCGGCCAAATCCACCGCGTGGGGGTTCGCGCCGCCCAGAATGACACCAAACGCCTTGGGCGTACCCGCCGTAGGGCCGTCGCCCTCCATGCCGACCACGCCGTCCAGCACCGCGAAGCCGGGCTTGACGGTTTCGCATATGTCCACAATCGCGGACATAAAGTCCGCCGCCGCCGGGAATTTGCGGTGTATATTCGGCTTCTCCATACCCGGAAGCACCCCGAAAAGATTCTTCACCGTTCCGGTGAAATACGCAAGCCCGTGGGTCTTTGCCTTGCCCACCGTAACCAAAAGCTCGGTGTCGAGAACCGGCGCGAGGCACGGGAACGACGTAAGCGTCCTGTTCTCCGCGCGCTCGGTCTTGCGTGTCGCCACGTCAAAGCAAAGCTGCGCGCCGGACTCGGCGGCGGCCTTGTCCATACCGCTTGATTTATACATTACATTAAGCACCGGCACACTGTGCGGCGCGATGTTCGAGTCAATTATATATACCTCCGCCCCGGCTTTCACAAACGCGCGGCACACCGCCGCAACTACTGCCGGGTGCGTCGTTGCGGCGGCCTCCGGCTTCTTTGGCATGACCAGATTCGGCTTTACAAGCACCCTCTTCCGCCCCGCCAGAATGCCCTCCGCCCCGCCGAACGCGTCCATAACGCGCCGCACGGCGGCGTCCGCGTCCGCGTAATCGGCGCAAGCCGCCGCGAATACCCGCGTATCTATGGGTAAAGCCCCCTTTTTCGGTCTTTCGTGTTTTTTGCCTTGGGTTAGTCTTGCGCAGTGGTTGAAAATGCTTATACTGCCGTGTCAAGCTCAACGGGCAGATTCGACCACAACATATTGAGAGTTTTATTTGTGGTCAATGCTTTAATTACATTTTGGTCAGGATTTGCAAAGACTATAGGAATATCCACCTCGCCTTTCTCCCGACGTACAGGAAATGCTAATTTCTCTTGTTCAAGAGAAAACTGTGCGTTCACTCCGGGCTTGTTCCCCCTTGCGTCCAGCCGTATCCAACGCCCAATCTCCTCGATATATACAGCATTTAATCCGTGCAAAATGAGATAAGGCGCATTTATATCATCTAAAATGAGTTTTTGGTAGCAGAAGCCCGTGGGAACATAGTTACAGCGCAATATGGCGGCCAATAAATGAGCTTTGGCAAAGCATATACCTTCCTGCGCCTGTAATACATCGGATGCTCTGCAAGTAACTACGCTCCCTTGAATATCGGCGGAGTGTGAAATGTTGTCCCTTACATATTCATACGCATTTTTAACGAATTCTGTTATGCCTTTTGAACGCGCCATGATTTCAGACGACAAATCCGTGATACCGCGTGCAGATTGCCCCATATAGTCAATTATCTCGTCGGATTCAAGATAGCGGTTTATATCATAAAACTGAGATTTTAATAACATGGCCTCATCCCCCTCCTTATGCCGCCTAATATAAATACCCTTCGTTTATAGTCTGCCACGCCAAAGCCAAAAAGTCAATCATGCCGTTTGAATTTCCAAGGGGCTTCAGACCGAAGACAAACAGCGGAACGGGACAGCGTTCCATTGTCCACCGCAAAACGTCCCTTGCCTCCCCTATTGAGGACAGGTAGCACGCGCAGCGTGACGGAGAGGGTTTGTAGGGCGCGACACCCACGGCGCGTCATCTGAATTGCGGTTTTGTCTGCGGGATGCGGAACGCATAAATGCGTTCCCTACGGGGTTACCGCTACCTTGTGTTTGCCGATTATGTTCGGAATATATTTATGACCTGCACAGCAGATAACGGTTATTGTCTGCTTGCTAAAATCCGCTCGGTCAATTCAACGCCCTCCGATAATACCTCGTTCATGCCGTTTGGCCCTGTCATATGCCCATTTCCGGGCAGCACTCGCAAGCTAAGGCTTTCGTTTCCGCATTGCTCGACAAATTCAGTTACGCTCTTTGTAGAAGTAACTATATCGGTGCTTCCTTGAATAATTCGATATGGCACCCGTATTCCCCGCAAGGTATCGCGCAGGTCGATTTGGAGCAGTTCATTCCAGATGCTTTTGTTCTTCATGAAACCGTTCTTTACAATCGCGGTTACATCTTTAACGGAATAGTCCGGGCTTGTCAGCAGACCCCTGATTATTGGGCCCATCGGCAGCTTTTCGCCCGATTTATTCTGGTATCCATCTGTATACTTGCGAATACACTTCGCAAAGAGTTGTATATCATCGAGTGTGTAGTTTTCTTTTTGTTGCAGCAAACCGATGCGTTCTTTCGTTTTTGCAGGCACGGCGGAGCTTTGCAGTGTGCCAAAGCATTCATCATTGAAAAACAAATTCATTATAACCTGTCCGTAAATCAATACGCCGTCCACCTTATCGGGCATTCTGGCGGCGGCCTCAGCCGCCAATACTGAACCCCATGAGACTCCCAGAAGAATCAAGATATTATTCGGAAACTCTTTTTTAAGTTCCGCAATCAGCTCAGTTGTCATATCTACAAATGTGTCAATTGAAAAAGAATCGTCAATCTTGTGGTTGTTGATTCCGCATCCAAACTGATCCCAGTAAACCATGATGAAGCGTTCCGTGAACTCTGGAAACATACCCCTGCACCCTACCGAAAACGGAATGGGGGAACCAGGGCCACCATGCAGGCAAAGCCCGATAGGCAAATCCTTTGATTTGCCGTCCAGAGCCACTTTCTGTTCATATCCGCCCAACAAATAAGTTCTCAATTCAGAAACTTCGTTTGCCGCAATAATCTCGCGTCTTCTTTTGTTCATTTACCAGTTCCCCTTAATCGTAAAAATATAAATACCCTCCGTTTATAGTTTGCCACGCCAAATCCAAAAAGTCAATCATGCCCTTTGAATTTTCAAGAGCTTCAGGCCGAAGACAAACTGCGGAACGGGACTATTGACGACCTGCACAGCAGATAGCGGTTATGCTGCGGCATTAAGTATCAACTCTGGTCAAAGGATTTATATTCTTATTCCGATATATTAAATCGTCGCGGGATGTAAATCCTTTCTTCTCCCAAAATGTGTTGCCAATTTCATTCCTGCCAAAAACGACGAGCGCAACCTTATGAATCCCTTCCGCCTTCAGTGCATCCATTGCGCACGCAAGCAAAGCGCTTCCAATGCCCATGTTTTGTTCGGAAGTTTTTACGGCGGTATGGTGAATATATCCTCTGCGCCCATCATGTCCACTCATTATTGCGCCGATTATTTCGTTATCATTTTCAGCAACGAAACAGGTATTGGGATTGCGATTTAAATATTTTGCTATACCTTCTTTTGAGTCATCTGTTGTATTTAATCCCATACCGGGTGTGCCAATCCATAAAGAATATACTCTATCATAATCTGATATATCCATTTTTCTTAGTCGCATAACGACCCCCTCCTTGTATATGCAAGTATATCATTTCAGCGGCGCATATCAACCGCAAACGCATAAACCGCATATCCCCCTAATAAAACCCCCTCTGCCCATACATAATATAGCGTATGAACGGAGGGGTTGTCCTTGAACAAGACTGTAAAATGCGCCCTCACAGGCGCGGCGGCGGGGGTTGTCAACGGGCTTATGGGGACGGGGGGCGGAACGGCGGCGGTTCCTCTGTTTACCTCATGGGTCGGCCTTGAGCAGAAAAAGGCGCTTGCCACCACGGTTATGACGGTTTTGCCGCTTTGCCTTTTGTCGGCGGGCATCTACCTTTTCCGCGGCGGCTTTCAGTGGGGCGACGCGTGGCCGTATCTGGCCGGAGGCCTTGCCGGAGGCATAGCGGCGGGGCTTCTTTACGGGAAGATGAGCCCGGTCTGGCTTAAACGCGGCTTCGGCGCGCTTATGGCGCTTGGCGGCGCGCGTATGCTGCTTTTCTCGTGATGGGTGATTTTTTCGACGCTCTGGCCGGGATTCTGACCGGCGTACTGTCCGGTTTCGGGCTTGGCGGCGGGACGCTTCTGATGATATACATGACGTGGCCGGGCGGCCTTAGCCAACACGCGGCGCAGGGGATAAACCTGCTTTACTTCATTCCCTGCGCGTCCGGCGCGCTGGTTTCGCATATCCGCACCAAGCAGGTGGATTTCAAGGCCGCGATCCCCGCCATGCTGGGCGGGCTTCCCACCGCAGCCCTTTCCGCCTGGGTCGCGCTTAGTCTTGACGGCGGACTGCTTCGAAAAATCTTCGGCGCGGCGCTTGTCGCGCTTGGTCTTTTGGAAATTTTCAAGAAGGGCAAGTAAGGGGGCGGCGTTCTGCCTTTTAAGGCTTTGTCAGAAATAAATTCTAAGGCCGGTCTCTTTCACCTCAGACAAAAAACTATACTTGTCGTAATCTCCATAGTCAATCAGAAGGTTGGGTTCAATCCTGTCATCAATTTCGACCGCAAAAGAAAACAGTTTCCCAAACAGCTTCATATAATTTTCATTGTCAATCGGATCAATAATTACAGCAATATCTATATCGCTGTTCAGATTTGCATTTCCTCTTGCATATGAACCGTAGAGATATATTTCCTTGCAATGAAACCGGTCTTTTATAAGATCGGCATATCGGTTTGCGATTTCATTGACGCAAGTATCCATGTCATCAACTCCTCCGTTTCTTGGAGTAATGTGCCGCAATAGGATTCTGTCAAAAGTGAAGCGATTGTATTCTTATAATCTTCATACCTAGATTTAGTGTAAAGCGGATCAAGTTTTTCTATTGTAGTTTTTTGTTTTTCGTTAAATTGGTGCAAAAGTTGTGTTGTTTTCGCAAGCATAACTAGCTTATGTTCGCGCGGCTGTTTGGTATCATTCTGGAAAATGAAATAAGCTTTCAATGCCTTCTCAATACATTGGTGACACATGAAACCAGTATACGCATATTTGCGCATCGAAAACATTATGCTTGCAGATTCAAGTTCTTCTCGAGATTTTGAAATCCAGTAAGAAACAATTTCGCTTTGCGTCATAATGTCCATCTGCCTTTATCATTTATCCTTTAAGCCACATATGTGTGTTCGTGTTCAAGTTTTTCTATTTAAGCACTCAACTTTCAAACTCATTATATCTCCATTTTATAGGTATTGTCAAGCAAAAAGGCGGGGAAAGCCCGGCGCAATTTTCACGGCGCGCCGGGGCGCGCGCCCTACACCCTCTCCGTCACGCTGCGCGTGCCACCTCCCCCAGAGGGGGAGGCAGGGGGAGTGTTGCAGGGGACGGCGCAAAAACGTCTGCCGCCCCTAAAGGGCGGCAGCGCTTTCTTTAATATACTCCATCGTAAACGCGGGAAGCAGTTTAAGTCCTTTCGCGGCGAGAAGGTCTATTGCCCTTGAATCCCTTAATATAACGCAAAGCACCGTATCGACTTTCGCGCCGCGTTTCCTGATCGCGGCCACGCTTTCAATAATCTGACCGCCCGTTGTCACAACATCCTCGATAACGCAGACAGTTTTCCCGTTTATGTCCGCGCCCTCGGCAAGTTTGCAGGTGCCGTACTCCTTCGCCTTCTTGCGGACATACGCGGCGTTAAGCCCGGTTTCAACGGAAAGCGCGGTAACTACGGGTATGCCGCCCAGTTCAAGTCCCGCTATAACCTCGGTTTCCGGGGGGATAAGCACCTTCATCTGCTTGGCTATCTCCATAAGCAGCTGCGGCTCGGTCTCGAACAGGTACTTGTCAAAATACTCGTTTGAGGTTTGTCCCGAGCGCAGTCTAAACTCGCCGGTTATATGCGCTTTTTCATAAATTTTCTTCGCGACCTCGCTTTTTTCCATCTGACAAACCCCCTATTTTACTATAAGGCTCTCCCCCGTCATCTCCGGGGGTTTGCTTAATCCCATAAGGTCAAGTATGGTCGGGCAAATATCGCACAGTCTGCCCGGTTTAAGATTAGCCTGCGCGCCGCACAGGATAAACGGCACCGGGTTAAGCGTATGCGCCGTAAACGGCGTCACGCCGTCGTCATCAAGCATCTTGTCGGCGTTGCCGTGGTCGGCGGTGACAATGGCGATTCCGCCCTCTTCGGAAATAGCCTCCAAGGTGCGCCCAACGCAGGCGTCCACAGTCTCAACCGCCGCGACGGCCGCGGGGATAACGCCCGTATGCCCGACCATGTCGCAGTTTGCGTAGTTAAGCACGATAACGTCGTATTTGCCGCTGTGGATACGCTTAACCGCTTCGGCGCAGACTTCGTTCGCGCTCATTTCGGGTTTAAGGTCAAACGTGGCCACGTCCGGCGTGGGGATAAGCGCCCTGTCCTCGCCGGTGAAGACGGTTTCCTCGCCGCCGTTGAAGAAGAACGTCACATGCGCGTATTTGGTGGTTTCCGCGATTCTTAACTGGCTCATGCCCATGCGGCTTATATACTCGCCGAAAATATTCGTAAGACCCTTTGGCGGGAACGCCACGCGCACGTTCGGCATAAGCGCGTCGTACTCTGTGGCGCAGATATAGGTCACGGGAAAAAAGCCGTTTTTGCGTGCAAATCCGGAAAAGTCCGGGTCAACGAACGCGCGGGTTATCTCCCGCGCGCGGTCGGGGCGGAAATTTGTAAAGATTATGCTGTCATACGGCCCAATCCCGGCGCTTTTGTCACAGACAACCGGAACGACAAACTCGTCGGTAACGCCGTTTGCATAGCTGTCGGCAACCGCCTTCACCGGGTCGGGGCAGAACTCCCCCTCGCCGAAGGTCATCGCGTTATACGCCTTCTCCACGCGCGCCCATTGGGTGTCGCGATCCATCGCGTAATATCGGCCCATCACGGTGGCGATTTTCGCGCCGGTTTTACCGCATTTCTCCTGCGCCTCGCGGACAAACTCAAGCCCGGATTCCGGCGGCACGTCGCGCCCGTCCAGAAAACAGTGTAAATACACCCTGCTAAGGCCGTGCCTTTTCGCCAGTTCAAGATACGCCCAAGTATGCGTGTTGTGACTGTGGACGCCCCCGTCGGACATAAGACCCATAAGGTGAAGCGCGCTGTCGCTTTTTTTGCAGTTTTCGATTGCCTCTAAAAAAGCCTCGTTTGTGAAAAAGCTTCCGTCCTCTATGGCCTTTGTTATCCGGGGCAAGTCCTGATAAACCACGCGCCCCGCGCCGATGTTGGTATGCCCGACCTCGCTGTTGCCCATCTGCCCCTCGGGCAGACCGACGTCCATACCGCTTGCGGAAAGCGTTGTATGCGGACACTGCGCCGTAATTCTGTCAAGCACCGGCGTATTCGCAAGGCTCATGGCGTTTCCCGGCGACGGCTTCGCAAGGCCGTACCCGTCCATGATTATAAGCGCCAGAGGCGTCTTTTTTGTCATTGGTTCGCCGCCTGCACAATCGCCGCGAAGTCTTCGGGCTTCAGTGACGCGCCGCCGATAAGACCGCCGTCAACGTCAAGCTGGGCCAAAAGCTCGTCTGCGTTCTGCGCGTTCATCGAGCCGCCGTACTGGATTGTCACGCCCCTTGCGGCGCGCGCGCCGTACTTTTTCCTTATAAGCGCGCGGATAAAGGTACACACCTCGGCCGCCTGCTCGGCGGTGGCGGTGCGCCCCGTTCCGATGGCCCAAACCGGCTCGTAGGCAAAGACGATCCTTTTAAGCTCTTCTGTCGTGGGGACGGCGTTAAGCGCGCTTTTCACCTGAAGCGCAATAAGTTCCATCGTAACGTCCATGTCGCGCTGGGCAAGCGTCTCGCCCACGCAGACGATTGCCTTTAGCCCCGCGTCAAGCGCCGCGCCAACCTTCTTGGCGACTGTCTGGTCTGTCTCGCCGAAATACTGGCGGCGCTCGGAATGGCCGATGATAACGTATTTTACGCCAAGGTCTTTAAGCATAGCCCCGGAGATTTCGCCCGTATATGCCCCGGAAACCTCTTCGTGAAGGTTCTGCGCGCCAATGGCGATGCGGCAGTCCTTCGTCTGTCTGACTGCCGCCGGGATGTCCACAAACGGGACGCAGAGCACGACCTCGCACCATTTGCTTTTGGCGACGCGCTGCTTTACATCCTCGACAAGCGCCTTTGTCTCCGTCGCGGTTTTGTTCATCTTCCAGTTACCCGCGATTATAGTCTTGCGGTACCTTCTGTTCACAGGAAGCCCACCCTTTCGTATTGTTATTTATCCAACAGACACGCGATTCCGGGAAGCTCAAGCCCCTCTAAAAACTCAAGGCTCGCGCCGCCGCCGGTGCTTATATGCGTCATTTTGTCGGCGAAGCCAAGCTGCTCGACCGCCGCGGCGCTGTCGCCGCCGCCGATAATGCTTACCGCGTCGCTTTCGGCAATGGCTTTCGCAATGGCCTTGGTTCCCTCGGCAAACGCCGGAATTTCGAACACGCCCATCGGGCCGTTCCAAACCACGGTTCCCGCGTTTTTAAGCGCGGCGGAGTATTTCTCAACCGTCTTCGGGCCGATATCAAGCCCCATCATTCCCTCGGCGATATGCTTGCAGGGGACGGGGGTCGCGTCTTCGCCGAAATGATCCGCGCATACATGGTCAATCGGCAGCATGAAACCCACGCCCATGCCCACGGCGCGCACCATAACCTCGCGCGCGTAGTCAAGCTTGTCCTCTTCAAAGCGCGACGTTCCGATGTTGCGTCCCGCCGCCTTTTTGAAGGTATAGGCCATCGCGCCGCCGATAATAATCGTGTCGCATTTCAGGATAAGGTTTTTGATAACGCCGATTTTGTCGCTTACCTTCGCGCCGCCAAGCACGGCGACAAAGGGGCGCTTGGGGTCTTCAAGCGCCTTGCCCATTATGCCGATCTCTTTCTGAATCAGAAAGCCGCACACGGCGGGCAGATAGTCCGCCACACCCGCCGTAGATGCGTGTGCGCGGTGCGCAGTGCCGAAAGCGTCGTTTACATATATCTCGGCCAGAGAGGCAAGCTCTTTGGCAAACGCGGGGTCGTTCTTCTCCTCTTCGGCGTGGAAGCGCACGTTTTCAAGAAGCATGATGTCGCCGTCTTTAAGCGCGGCGGCCTTTGCCTTGGCGTCCTCGCCGACCACGTCGGCGGCAAGGGCGACGGTTTTTCCGAGAAGCGCGCTTAAACGCTCGGCGACGGGTTTCAGACTGTACTTGGGATCAACCTTCCCTTTGGGGCGTCCAAGGTGCGAGCAGAGTATGATCTTCGCGCCCTTGTCCGCAAGGTATTTTATGGTCGGAAGCGCCCCCACGATACGTGTGTCCGCCGTTATTTCGCCGTTTTCGTCCTGCGGCACGTTAAAGTCACAGCGCACAAGCACCTTTTTCCCGGCAGTGCCGATATCCTCTATGCTCTTTTTCGCGTAATTCATCTCTTATCCTCCGTTATCTTTTAAATTGACCGAAACGTATTATAATGCCTTACTGACGCAAAAATCAAGCGTTTTTTGTAAACTTTCTGCTTTTTTTACGCGCATGTTGAAAATTGCCCGCTCCGTCTTGCTATGCTCGACGGCATAGCCGCGTGTTCACACGCAAAAACTACTAATAATTTACTTGTTCTATATTTCTAGTGGACAAATTAGGTAACAGGCGGTATAATACAGTGCGGTTAGTTTTGAAACGTATGAATACGGGAGGCTATTATCTGTGATAATGCACGTTCTCGCCATACTCGGCGGGGTGGCGCTGTTCCTTTTCGGAATGAGCGTCATGGGCGACGGACTTGAAAAGCTTTCCTCGGGACGTCTTGAAAGGTTTCTGGAGCGCATGGCGGGCAACCCGCTGAAGGGCGTTCTGCTTGGCCTTTGCGTCACGGCGGTTATCCAAAGTTCCTCGGCGACGACCGTAATGGTCGTGGGCTTTGTCACTGCCGGTATTATGACATTGCCCCAGGCGGTGGGCATTATCATGGGCGCGAATATCGGCACCACGATTACGGCGCAGATACTCCGCCTTGGCGACCTGAAGGACGCGGAGTCCGTTTTGGCGCTTTTTAAGCCGTCCACGCTTGCTCCGGTCATCTCGGCCATAGGCATTGTGTTGTACCTTATGCCGAAAAAACGTTCGCGCCACGACATCGGGCATTTCCTTCTGGGGTTCGGCGTGCTGTTCTTCGGTATGAACATCATGTCGGACGCGGCCAAAGCCATTGACGTTGAAGTGTTTGTCCGGCTGTTTGATATACTGTCAAACCCCTGGCTTGGGCTTCTTGCCGGTACGCTTGTAACGGCCATTATACAAAGCTCTTCCGCCTCCGTGGGTATCTTACAGGCGTTAAGCTCTACCGGGACGGTCACTTTTGAGTCCTCCGCGCCATATGTTATGGGGTCGAACATCGGCACCTGCGTCACAGCGCTTATATCCTGCGTCGGGGCAAGCCGTAACGCCAAGCGCGCGGCGATGATTCACCTTTACTTCAATATAATCGGAACCGCCCTGTTCTTCGCCCTGTTTTCGTTCGCCCGGGCGTTCCTTGACCTTCAGTTTATGGACGAGCAGGTCAACATGGGTACGATAGCCAACTTCCACACAGTCTTCAACGTGACGACCACGCTGCTTCTCCTGCCGTTTAACAAGTGGCTTATCCGCCTTGCCGAGAAGACCGTCCGCGAACCGAAGAAAATCGCGAACGAGACCGTCCCGGAGGTTATGCCGCTTGAGGCGCGTTTTTTGAACTCTCCGTCTTTGGCGCTTAGCAACGCGCGGAACATGGTGGCGCAGATGGGTATGTTCGCGCAGATGAACTACCGGGACGCGGTGAAATGCCTTAACGGTCAGAACAACGGACTGCCCGCCGCCATAAAAGAGCGCGAGGAAAACATCGACAAGATGGAGGATATGGTAAACGTCTATCTGCTTAAACTGCGCGACCGCGATTTGTCCGATATTGAGAACATCACCCTAAGCGAAATACTCCACACCATCGGCGATTTCGAGCGCATAGGCGACTACACGATAAACCTTGCCGAGGCCGCCGCGCTTATGGCCGAGCGCAAGATGATATTCTCCGACGCCGCGCGGGCCGAGCTTGCGACCATATTTGATGCGGTGGACGAGATAATCGACATGACCCTGCGCAGCTATCAGGATATAGACAGGCCGCTTGCCATGCAAATCGAACCGCTTGAGCAAACCATAGACGCGCTTGAAAACGCCCTTAAAGAACGCCATATAGACCGTCTGAAACGCGGCCGGTGCAGCGTAGAGGCGGGAACGCAGCTTCTGGAGACGGTTATTAACCTAGAGCGCATCGCCGATCACTGCTCTAACGTGGCGCTGTATGTCCTTCGGCGCAGCGAACCGGGTGCGCGCTCCGGCAAGGGGCTTTGGTCGGGGCATGACTATATGCGCAATCTGCATAAGGGCAATATGCCCCAATACAAAACCGCGCTTGAGGAATACGAACACAAATACCTTGACCGCCTGAACGCCCTGCCGCCCGACGACGGACAGCTTACACTGGGGGACGTGAAGTGACAGAGGTAATCAGTTGTTACTAATTTCCATCTCTATTTCTTCAAGCGGTATACCTTTCAGCAGTTCTTCGCGTTCCGCCGTATAATCGCCATGACCACCGTCATATTGACGTATAAACAGCGTCATTCCTAACGGCCCAAGTTCCTTTACAAGCGCGTCTAGCCCTGCTTTTCTTAGTGCGTTAGGGTTGTTATAATCAATTGCCAGATTGCTCATTGCGTAACACCTCCATATAGTAGACCAGGGGATTTGCAACACGGATCTTCAAATCCGAACGATACGCCACATTCAGCAATTGGGCGTCCGTTGTCAAAAAAACGTCTGCGTTGGCAAATTCCGCTGACGCGAGATGCAGACTGTCAAAAGCCTTTGCGCCACAATCACGTAATGACGCTGCCCGTGATTGTATCGCCGCGTTACATTTAACCCTTTCCGTTGCAATACCATACAGCAATTTTACTTTTTGCATTTTATAAATGTCGCGGCTTTTGGCAATCTCAAGGTCTATTATGTCACTTCCTACTAATGACCAATAGCCACCAAGATCGCACCGCCGCAGTATACTTATTACAGCCTCGGCCTCAAACCGAACCTTATCTTGAGTTTGCTCGTCAAATGGTCTGTTAAGACAGCATACATCCATATATATCTTCAACAGTATCACCTCGATGAGGCAATCATAACACAGGTCTTGCAAAATGTCTAATGACAAGATAAAAGAGAGGTCTAATCAGCGAATGACACAAACAACTCAAAAGGTTCCCAAGACGGAGCTTGACGCGCGTATGGCGAAGTTCCGCGCCGCCATGGACAAGGCGTACCCGGACTGGGAGCTTTGCGTTCTTGCCGGGGACATCAACCAATACTATCTAACCGGCGCGCTTGTCGAGGGCGCGCTTTTTATTCCGCGCGGCGGTCAGGCCGAGCTTTGGGCGCGGCGCGGGTATGACCGCGCGGTGCTTGAGTCGGAGTTTCCCAACATCCGGCGCATGTCGGGGTTCAGAGAGGCCGCCGCCGCGTTTGGTTCGCTTCCCGCCGCTGTTTACCTTGACATGGGACAGGCCACGATGGAGTGGTACGGACTTCTTAGCCGCCACATGGGTTTTCAAAACGTGTTCCCCGTGGACGCCGTCTGTCTTCAGGTACGCGCCGTAAAAAGCGATTACGAGCTTGCGATTATGCGCAGGGCGGGCGGGACGATTGACCGGCTGTTTACGGAAAGCGTCCCGGCGCTTCTGCGCGAAGGCATAAGCGAGGCAGAGCTTGGCGCGGAGTTTTTCGCGCTTTGCGTAAAGAACGGCTACCACGGTCTAAGCCGCTTTATGATGCGCGCGGACACCGTGCTTGGAAGCTTCTGCTTCGGTGAAAGCGCGCTTTACCCGGCGGTCTTCAACGGCGCGTCGGGCATCAAAGGGCTTTGCCCCGCCGCGCCCGTACTCGGAAGCGGGGACGCAAAACTTAAACGGGGCGAACTTGTCTATATTGACCTTGCCTTCGGTATGGAAGGATATAACACGGATAAAACCGTTATATTCAGTCTTGGGGCGCAGCCGGAGTACGTCAAAGAGGCGCACGCCCACTGCCTTGAACTGGAGCGCGCCGCCGCCGCGATGCTCCGCCCCGGCGTAAGGCCGAGCGATATTTATAAAGCCGTTCTTGAAAAGGTAAGGCCGGAACTGCGAGAGGGCTTTATGGGCGCGCCCGGGCGTACTGTGCCGTTTCTGGGTCACGGCATCGGTCTTTACGTGGACGAGTACCCCGTACTGGCGAAGGGCTTCGACGCGCCCCTTGAATGCGGAATGACCCTTGCCGTCGAACCTAAGGTCGGCATACCGGGCGTTGGAATGGTCGGCAGCGAAAACGTCTATCTTGTGACCGGGGACGGCGGCGTAAGCCTTACGGGCGCGCAAAGGGAGATATGCGAGCTATAGGGCTAGAGCAGTTAACAGCGAACAGTTAGAGGACGGTAATCTTCCGGGGCAAACATAAAAATTTCACAAAACCGTTGACAACCGGGCATATGGTGTGCTAAACTGTCTCTTACCTGTAAGGGGTTCTTTTTTTGTGCGCCGTTTTCGCGCCGCGCGGGCGCATATGCCCCGATTGGGACGGCTGATGCCGACCCTCAGGGAGTCCATAGACTGATAAGGAGGACGAAGCCATGCGTGTTAAAATTACATTGGCGTGCCAGACATGCAAACAGCGCAACTATGACACGGTAAAAAACAAGAAAAATGACCCGGATCGCTTGGAGATGAACAAATACTGCCGCTTCTGCCGTAAACACACGGTTCACCGCGAAACAAAATAAGAAGAGCGGCCCGCCCGAGCAGGGAGGGTAAGGCGCTGTAGCGTTGGGCAAACCAAGGCCGCGCGTGCGCGGACTGTTTGGACAAAGCGGAAGCGCCTTAGGCGACCGCCCGTGAGGGCGAAGGGCGCTTGACAGACAGAATAGCGCCCCACCCGAGCAGGGAGGGGGTAAGGCGTTGTAGCGCCAAAACACCCGCCGACTGCGGTCGGCACCCTCTTTTCTAAAGAGGGCAGGGGGGTGCAAATCCGTAATCGGGTGGCGCGCCGAAGGCGTCGCGCCCTACAAACGCCGCACGGCGTTTTACCCGCACCCAACCTATACGAGTTGCGTCCCCCATAATTGTCAATTGTCAATTGTCAATTGTCAATTCCTATGAAAGGAATGACCAAAGCCATGTCTGACGAAAAAACAAACGGCGTTAATGAAAACGTCCCAGAAGAGAAAGCGGATAAAAAGCAAAAGCCCGTCCAAAAGAAGCCGGGTCGTATGACCCGTTCCGCCGGAAGGGTGTCACGTTATCTGCGCGAAATGCGCTCCGAACTTAAAAAGGTCGTATGGCCAAGCAAGAAACAGCTTATCAACAATTCCCTTGTCGTTATTGTTTCCGTGATTTTCGTGGGCGCGGTTGTGGCGCTGTTCGACTTTGTGTGCCAATACTTGCTTAACTCGCTTATCACCGTGCTTCAGGCTTAACGGCGCATGGCGGAGAATGCGAAGTGGTATGTGGTTCACACATACTCCGGTTATGAGAAAAAGGTCGCCGCGACTATCCAGAAGGCGGTTGAAAACCGCAAACTGCACGACCTTATCCTTACCGTCAGCGTCCCGACCGAGGAAGTCGAGGAAGTGACGCCCGACAAGAAGAAAAAGGTCGTCGAGCGCAAGCTTTTCCCCGGCTATGTCCTTGTAAACATGGTTATGACGGACGAAAGCTGGCATGTGGTGCGCAACACGCGCGGCGTCACCGGCTTCGTCGGCCCCGGAAGCAAGCCCGTCGCCCTTACGGAGGCCGAGGTAAGCGCGCTTGGCGTCGAGAAGCACGAAATCGTCGTAAGCTACGAGGTAGGCGACAGCGTGAAGATTGTGGACGGCCCGCTTGAAAACTTTATCGGCACGGTCGAGGAAATCGCCCTTGAGAAGAACCGCGTCCGCGTCGTCGTGTCGATGTTCGGCCGCGAAACCCCCGTCGAGCTAGAGCTTGACCAGGTTGAAACCATTGTAGCGTAACCCAATTTTAGTGGGAGAGGCATCGCGCCTCGTCAACACCACAGGGAGGATTATAAATGGCGTCCAAGGTAACAGGTTATATCAAACTGCAAATCCCGGCGGGCAAGGCAACGCCCGCGCCCCCGGTAGGCCCCGCGCTTGGCCAGCACGGCGTGAACATCATGCAGTTCACGAAGGAGTTCAACGAGCGCACCAAAAACGACGTGGGTCTTATCATCCCGGTCGTAATCACCGTTTTCGCGGACAGAAGCTTCAGCTTTGTCACGAAGACCCCGCCCGCCCCCGTGCTTATCAAGAAGGCCGTGAAAATCGAGTCCGGCTCCGCCGTCCCCAACAAGACCAAGGTGGCGCAGCTTTCCAAAGCCGACATGCGCAAGATAGCCGAGCAGAAAATGCCCGACCTGAACGCCGCGTCTGTCGAGGCCGCCATGCGCATGGTCGCCGGTACCGCCCGCAGCATGGGCGTTACCGTGGAAGAATAGGGGGGCATAAGAGATGTTTCACGGAAAGAAATACATTGACTCGCTTAAGCAGATTGACCGCCAGAAGCAGTACGAGCTTAACGACGCGCTTGACCTTGTGCTTAAGACCGCGAAGGCAAAATTCGACGAAACCGTTGAAATCCATGTAAAGCTCGGCGTCGATTCGCGCCACGCCGACCAACAGGTTCGCGGCAGCATCGTGCTTCCGCACGGAACGGGCAAAGTGCCGCGCGTACTCGTCTTCGCCAAGGGCGACAAGGCCAAAGAGGCCGAAGCCGCCGGTGCCGACTTCGTCGGCGCGGAGGAAATGGTCACGAAAATTCAAAGCGAGAACTTCTTTGATTACGACGTGGTTGTCGCCACGCCCGACATGATGGGCGTTGTTGGCCGTCTTGGTAAAGTCCTTGGTCCCAAGGGTCTTATGCCGAACCCCAAGGCGGGTACCGTTACGCCGGACGTCACCCGCGCAATCAACGAAATCAAAGCCGGTAAGGTCGAGTACCGCCTTGACAAGACGAACATCATCCACTGCCCGGTTGGAAAGGTTTCGTTTGGCATTGATAAGCTTGCCGACAACCTGAACGCGCTTTTGGGCGCGGTTATCAAGGCCAAGCCCGCCGCCGCCAAGGGGCAGTATATCCGCTCTTGCGTGGTCGCGGCCACTATGGGCCCCGGCGTAAAAATATCAACGGCGAAGATGATGTAAGGTTAAACAATAAGTGCCTCCGGCCAAAAAGTGCCGGAGGCACTTTTCCGCGCGTACAAGCCTTGCGGCAGGGTTGTCGCGAACGCCTCCCCGTTTTATGGTTTGCCGACATTCAGTACGTTTTCCTCCTCTTGCGGCACTTAAAAAATGCACAAAATAGATATCGTACAAAGCTTTATTTTTTGTTTATAAGGTTGACTTTGCTTAGTAGTTTTGGTATATTATTATCGGATTCGCTCAAGCGCCCGGTACGGGCAGTTCACACCTCTGTTATGTCTTTGTGGATCGCAATACTAAGAATCAGAAAGGGAGTCGCATATGAAAATCAAGAGTCTTGGCCTTAAAATTTCCCTTATCGTTTCACTTATGATCGCGGCCTGTATCGTACTTACCGTTCTTATCGTGACCTCGCGAACCAGGGCGCTTGTGGAAGAGCTTACCCACACGGAGGCGAAGACCGCCAACCACGCTTTCGCGGTCGCGCTTGACGGATACATGACCGAAGCGCACGAGCGCGCGGAAATGATCGCCGCGTCACAGGACGTTGTCCGGGCGATACAGTCCGGCAGCGCCGAGGATTTAAGCCGGGCGGTTTCCGCCTTCGGCACGGGGCTTGACCTGATTACCGTGGTTGACGGAAAGGGCGACGTGCTTCTGCGCGTTCACAACGATAAAAAGGGAGACAACCTTGCCAATCAACAGGCAATTTCCGCCGCGCTTACCACAGGACAGGGTATTGCCATTGTCGAAAAAGGCGCGACTGTCGGGATGACGACCGCAGGTACCGCCGCCGTCCGGGACGAGGGCGGGAATATTATCGCGGTAATAAAATGCGGCCATGATCTGTCCCTTACAAAATACGTTGACGAAATCAAGGACACAAGTAACTGTGAAGTGACCTTTTTCGACGGCAGCATACGTATGAACACAACCCTTGTCGATGAGACGGGCGCGCGCGTTATCGGCACGGAGGCGACCGACGCGGTCGTCGAGTCCGTTATCAATAACCGCACGGACTATACAATCAACACCACGCTCTTTGGCTCTCAATACGCGGTGTACTACTCGCCGCTTATTATCGAGGACAGCGTAATCGGAATGCTGTTCGCGGGTGTGAATATTGACGCCACGGTGGCAAACGAGCGCGACATGATTTCAAGCGTGATAACCGTCACGGTTGTCGCGGGCGGCGCCGGGCTTGTGCTTGTGTTTATTTTCACGCTGTTTTCTGTCGGAAAGCCGCTTAAAAAAATCGTCTCCTTCGCGGACAAGCTTAAAAACGGCGACCTTGGCATAGCCACGGCGTCGGTTTCTGAAATTGACGTGCGCTCGCATGACGAAATCGGACGCTTGGCGCGCGCCCTTGAGAAGGCGTACTCACAGCTTAAAGGATACATCGGGGAAATACGCGAGCGGATGCAGGGGCTGTCCGACGGCGATTTGCGCACCGTGAGTACATATGAGTTCCAGGGCGACTTTACGCTTATCAAAGACTCTATAAACAGCATTATCGGCAACTTTAACAGCACGATGACCGAGATAAACTCCTCGACCGTCCAAGTCGCTTCCGGGGCAAAGCAAATCGCGGACGCAAGCCAATCTTTGGCACAGGGCGCAACGACGCAGGCCGCCTCGGTCGAACAGCTTTCCGGCGCTATTTCCGAGATTGCCGGCAAAACAAAGGAGAACGCGCAGATGGCCGGTCAGGCGGCGACGCTTGCCAACACGATTAAAGGCAACGCCGAAAAAGGAAGCCGTCAGATGGGTGAAATGATGTCCGCGGTCAAGGATATTGAACAGGCAAGCCAAAGCATAGGCAAGGTTATAAAGGTCATTGACGACATCGCGTTCCAGACCAACATTCTCGCGCTTAACGCCTCTGTGGAGGCGGCGCGCGCCGGACAGCACGGCAAGGGCTTCGCCGTTGTCGCGGAAGAGGTGCGCAGTCTCGCAAGCAAAAGCGCCGACGCCGCCAAGGAAACCGGCATACTTATCGCCAACTCTACCGAGAAGGCAAGCCTTGGCTCGCGCATTGCGAACGATACAGCCGCAAGCCTTGCCGAAATCGTGTCGGGAATAAATGAAAGTAGCCGGATTGTCGCGGAAATCGCCCGTTCCTCGGACGAGCAGTCCGCGGGAATCGAGCAGATAAACAAGGGCATTGACCAGGTGTCACACGTAACCCAGCAGAACAGCGCCACCGCCGAGGAAAGCGCCGCCGCCTCTGAGGAAATGAGCGGACAGTCCGCAATGCTTGAAGAGCTTATCTCGCAGTTCAAGCTTAAAGACGGCACAGCGGGGCGCAGGAATCTTGGCGCGTCCGGCCAGCCCAAACACCAGTATTTCGAGCCGGGCGGCACGGAGTACGGTAAATACTGACGACAAATCCGCAAGTTTAACGGGACGCAGAGGACAGCTTCCCCTGCACTGCCGTTGCAATGTTTGCAGGGCGCGACGCCCTCGGCGCGCCGTCTGAATCACGCCTTTGGCATCACGTTAAGCGCCTCCGGCAACCGGGGGCGCTTTAATTGGTTAAATTTTCAGCCAGATGTTGACAAGTTATTACATTTCCTGTATATTCAGATTATGTTCAAAATCTTATTTTCGGGGGTGACACTTTGAAAAACCGCATCATTTCCTTTGGCCTGACGGTGATTATGTTACTGGCGATACTCCCCGCGTCCGTCGCGGCGGTTGAAAGCTATACGGTGGCTGTTCCGTTTGGAAAGTATTATTCCATAGATAACTTTCAAAGCGGCGGCGTGGCGATGGTGTACGACAAAGACTGGAACTGCGGGCTGATTGACGAAAGCGGCGCGGAAATTGTCCCAATAGGCAAGTATGCCTTTATCGACAGTTTCTCCGAAGGACTCGCGACGATATATAACGAGGACGGGGGTACCGGCGTAATCAACTCATCGGGCGCAGAGGTCGTACCTGTCGGTAAATATGACTACATAACCCCCTTTTCCGGCGGCGGCGCGTTTGTCTATGACATTGACTCGAATGTAGGCGTGATTAACGCGTCCGGGCGTGAAACCATTACGATCGGACGGTATAGGGCATTCGACGGTATATCGGAAGGCATGGCAATTGCCTGCGACGATTCCGACATGGTCTGCGTTGTTGACGTCGCCACGGGAAATGAGATAGTCGCGCCGGGTAAGTACGACGTAATTTCCGCTTTTTCCGGCGGCGTCGCGGTGGCGGCAGTCGGTAAGGTTTCTGTTGAAACGGTAATTCCGTCCGTGACTGACGCCGATTCCTTGCGCGATAAGTACCTTTCCGAATTAGAGCGGACGGACGGGGTTGTCTTCAGTGTAATAGACAAGACCGGGAAAGAGATTGTCGCGCCGGGGAAGTATGATCTTATTTATGATTTCTCCGATGGCATGGCACTGGCTATTAAGAAGGATTCCGGCGGCGAAGTGCTGTCCGCCGTGATTGACACAGGCGGAAAGGAAGTAATCCCGCTTGGCCCGTACATGATGTTCCCCAATTACATATTCGATGAAGCCTTTGGCGCACAGGGCATGGCAATGCTTAGTTCTGTTCTCGGCGATCTGTATAACGGGAAACTTGTAACAGACGGTGTGGCGGTTGTGTTTGACAAGTCTGGCAGAAGCGGCGTTATAGATACTTCCGGCAAAATGGTAGTCCCGTTCGGCAGATACAATGTCCTTTCCTTTTCGGGCGGCATGGCGGCGGTTCTCACAGCCCTTAGCGAGGAATCCCTGTTTGGCCTTACCGAGGAAACTATACTAAACGGAGACATGGCGCTTTTCACCGGCATTATTGACACAACAGGGAAAGAACTCATTCCGCGCGGCGAGTACCTAAGTATAGCTATCTCTGACGGTGTGGCGGTTGTGCATAAAACTGACGGCACCTGCGCCGTTTACGACAACACCGGCAAAGAGCTTATTCCGTCCGGCAAGCGCTTCATCATGGCTTTCAACAACGGTCGCGCGCTTGCCGTCAACGCGTCTTTAGCAGGGCTTTTCCAGATAACCGATGCGCCCGAGGCGGGGATCATTGATAAAACTGGCGCGATGGTTATACCTTTCGGTGCATATGATTTTATAATGGAAGACGCTTACTCATGGTACAATGGCGGCGACATGGCCGTTGTCCGCAACTCGTCCGGGCAATATGGCGTGATTTCGCTTACCTCTGCCCAAGGCGCGCCGGGGCTTGAAAGCGCAGATACTTGGGCGCATCCCTATATTAACGAGGCTTACGGCAAGGGCTTTATTCCGGCGGAACTGCAAGGTAATTATAAAGCGCCCGTCACTCGCGGTGAGTTTGTGCGCCTTGCGATGAGCTGGCTTAACTACAAGACCGGCAAGACCGACGACCAGCTTCTTTCCGAAAAGGGACTTACGCGCGGAACGTTCAATGATACCGCCGACCCGGTTTTACTTGCGGCGGCAGCTCTTAAAATCACGGACGGATCCGGCGGGGGGATGTTCGGTGAGGGCATTGAGTTTGACCGTCAACAGGCGGCGGTAATGATAGCGGCTGTGTACCGCGTTTTGGGCGAGGATACGGCGAACGCCCCGGACTTCGGCTATCCGGATATTAACGTGGCCGCGTTCTGGGCGCGCAGCGCCATAAATTTCGTGGGCGGCAAGGGCGCAATGACAACAGTTGACGGGCAAAACTTCGGACCAAATCAAACATTCAGCAGACAGCAAAGCATAACCGTATTCAACGCAATGAAATAACACGGCAAACGCATGACTACATACGTTGCGGAGCGGGAAAACAGGCGCGGCCGCCCCCGACCGCCCGCAACCCCGAAAAATACCGCAAGCACGGGCGCGCCGAGGGCGTCGCGCTCTACATGGGCATTCATTTTTTGTATATTTTGTACGTTTATGCATTTGCCGCTCTTTGCCACTCTCTCCACCCTCTCACATTAAAAATCCCTTGACATCCTTCTTGTGCTGCTGTTATAATAGCGTAAGTTTTTATCCCCGCGTTAAGGATGGCGAGGCGTGGCTCAGCTTGGTAGAGCGCTGCGTTCGGGACGCAGAGGCCGCAGGTTCAAATCCTGTCGCCTCGACCACCCCATATGTCAAGCCCGCGACACAAAAAAACTGAAAAGTTTTTTTGCAGTCGCGGGCTTCGGCATTTCTTCCGCTAATGGTTCCTTCGGCTAAAACCTTTGCCGCTCAATGGTTTATGCGCTTCCTCCGCGCTGATTTCACCGGGGACGAAACGAAGGAACTGTACAGTCTGACCGAAGCGGAGGAAGAACTGCTGCTTGCAAAGAAGCGCGGCCATGCCATGTTCGTCATCGGCTCAAAGCGACTCCATGTCAACTTTGAGATTCCGCTGTACAAATTTGACTACTTCGGTAGCGCGGGCGGCCGGTAATGCGGCAAGGGGGACGGCGTTCCGCTGTCCCCCTGTGTTGCGTAGATAATCTCTGTAACTATGTGACAGTCGCTTTTTTATTGCTATGTTGGAAAACGCTTATACTGTTGCAGAAATAATTGGTAAGCCAATTTGTATTCTATGCGAGTAATAATCCAAAATAGGCACATTGTTTTTGATTAAATAGTTTCCGATGCCGCGTTCGATATGACCTCGACATAGACCGTCTGGAATGTTACAGAGTGGAAAAACTAGAATAAATTCCTTATTCCATGATTTGCCATACGCGTGAACAAGGATACCAGAGGTGTTAAATTCCCGTTTTCGTTCGTTCTTTTTGTTGTAGTCACATTTTGTCGAAGGCAGTTGAAAATTCACATCATTCCCCGATGCTACTACACCGAGATGCCTTTCCTTCTCTGTAAACTTCATCCATATAATATCGCGCTCATCATTTAAACAATATGTTTCTTTGATCTTTCTGTACCTCTCCTTGCATGAAAGCCATATTTCCGGCTTGCATATAATTGGGTTGTCTGCTGTGATTATGTCGCATTTCTTTAAGAACTTTTTCGTTCTCTCTATGATGATATCAACGGGAGCGGGACATAATGCAGCTTGCTCCTCTGCTTTATTTTTTCTTGTATTATCGGTATAAACAGACAAAACGCCCCGAACGCCTTTTTTGTAAATACCTTCTTTATAGTTAATATAATCGTATATTTCTTGTGAAAGCTTCATTTGTGGTGACCCCCGCATTAAGAACCCGTATTCACAAGCAAGAATCTGTGATATAATAGGTGCATGAGAAAAGAAGAGAAGCGTGAGCGGACGTACCCGAGCGATCTGACAGACACGCAATGGGAAGAGATAAAGCA
>JAISVI010000145.1 GCA_031271665.1 Oscillospiraceae bacterium | reverse complement strand
TCTTCAAGGATTCTTTCCGCCAAATCACGCGGACCCTCGGCGTCAAAGGACGCAAGGCTGTCGCGAAGCCAGTCGTCGTCGCCCGGCCCGGCGATACCGTCGCTTACAAGAAGCATGGTATCACCGGGCTTCAGCGTAAAATGGGTGGTATCGGCTGTGTTAAGCCGGGCACCTGCGGGAAGTGAGCGTCCGTTGACGCGCTGTACCTGGTCGCCGCGCTTGATGTACGAGGCCGAAGCCCCGTGCTTGTAAATGGTCGCCGCGCCCGTGAACAAGTCGCAGATAAGCAGATCCACGGTCACATAGCTTGTATCGACCTCGCTGCGCAGCACAAGCGAAGAATTAAGCATCTCAAGCGATATTTCGGGCGCGATGCCCGCCCTTAAAAAGCGTTCGAGCAAACGGCAGGCTTCCGCGGAGTCGCGCGCCGCGTCCTGACCGCTTCCCATTCCGTCCGCCAGAATCAGATAGACATTGCCTTTGTCTGTTTTGAACCATGCGCCGCAGTCCCCGGAAACGCGTTCGCCCTGTTTTTTGTGGCTTACCGCGCCGACTTTCGCGTCAAGCGCCTCGGCCTCGGGGAACAGAAGGCGTTCGCCTTCGGGCGTGTGCCGTTCTTCCGGAAGGGAAAGCATGAAGCCCGCGTACCCGGAAAGACTGCGGATAAAGCCCGGTTCGGCGGCAAGCGCCGAAAGCGTTCCCTCGGACGCGCCGTACAGTTCTACGCGCCGCCTGCCGCCGCTTGTGCGGAAAACCGACACATGCGCGTTAAGGTTTATGCTTTCAAGAAAGCGCGTGACCTGACGTTCGGCGTCTTCGTCAAACTCAATGCCCTGCTCGACCTCGTCTGCCACGTCGCCCAGTATACGTGACATCTCGGCGTATTGACGGCATACCTGACGGCGGTTTTCCATAAGGCGCGAACGGTATCTGCGGCGCTGGAGCATGGCCTCTAACTCTTCGTTTGCGGCGTTTGTAAACGCGCCAAGCTGAATGCAGCGGTGCGAGAAATATGACGGGAAGTCCGCGGCGCTGGCGCGATTATTTTTCAGAAGCTTACCCGAAGCGTCCGCAAGCGCGTGGCAGGTTTCGGCGTTGTGCGCGTCCCAGCACTGCGAACGCATACGACACCGGCGGCACACGCGGTCAGCCACGCGGTCATATACCATGGCAATGTCGTTGTCGTTTTTATGGCGGTCGCGGTCGAACACGCCGGTAAGGCTTTCATAAAGCTCGCGGAAGGACGAGGACGCGCCTGTAAGCCGCCGCCTGGCCAGATTTTGAATGCGTTTCCCCGAGTCGCGGGCGGCCATAAGCGGCTCTTCATAATCAAAGGCCGCTTCGCGCGCGCCCGCGCGGAAGGGCAGAAGCATGGCAATGACGCTTACCGCGAATGTCTCGAGTATTACAGAAAGTCTAAGGGTTTCCGTTCCGGCCCAAAGCGCCGATATTCCACAGCCAAGGATATAGACGATTATCATGGCAAGTTTGCCCATGCGCCTGAACACCCCCGCGAGAAGACCGGCAAAGCCAAGCGCCATCGAGAAAAACGGGTATCCCACGCCAAGGTCAAGCGCAAGCCCGACGATAAGCCCGGAGGAGCATCCAACGCCTATGCCGCCCTGCCAAGCGCTGTAAAGCACGAAAATCCCCGCCGCGATACGCCCCGGGTGAAGCACGCCCAGCACCGAAAGCCCGGACAGTGACAGAAAAACGCTTGCGGCAAGCAATAAAAGACTCATGTCGCGCTTAATCCGCCACTCGGAGAAGCCGGTCGCGAACGCCATGCGGTAGAAAAGCGCCATAGCGGCCATTATAAGCGTGTCCGTGACAAAGAGAAGCGCTCTTTCGGCGGAAGGGCCGTCACCAAACAGGAACACAAGCCCGACCAGACCGCCGACAATCGCCGTCAAGGCAGGCATAAAGGCGGCGTGGTCGCCCAAAACCGTCTTGCGGAACACGATGCCCGCCACATATACAAGCAGCGAGATGGCGATATACTTGACGGCGTCCACGCGGCCCCATATGGTCAAATAGCCGGACAGAACGCCAAGGATTGCCGCCGTCCCCTCCGCGCCGGAAGGGGCCGTGGCTGCCCACGCCACCCCAAGCGGCGCGTTTACTTCAAAGATTCTTGCATGTGTAAGGCAGAAACCAATCAGGAACCGCAAAAAAAGCAGCCCCGCGCGGCGCGCGCCGACGGTTGAAAGGGCGGCTTGCCCGACCCCGAATATACCGTGGCGGCGGCTTGCCTCCCCGGCAAATTTCCCGCCTGTCCCGGCAGCAGGTTTTTCATTTTTCATAAGTAGTGCCTCCAGCGTTAGTTATGTAACCCAGAGTATAACCCGCCGAAAGACAGCATTTTGTCGGGAAATAAGAAGATTATTTTTTCCTGTAAAAAAAGAGCGTCCCGCTATGGGGACACCCTTAACCGCTGTAACATCCGCATTCGTGCAGGGGACGATGGCAATCGTCCCGGGCAATTCCGCCGTTTTATGATTCGGGCGGCAGAACGCCGCCCCTACGGGGGACGCGCGGGCGACCGGGGACGGTCGCCCCTACAACACGCCCCTTGCCTCCCCCTCCGGGGGAGGTGGCGGCGACAGCCGCCGGAGAGGGTTTTTGGGGGAACGATGGCAATCG
>JAISVI010000113.1 GCA_031271665.1 Oscillospiraceae bacterium | reverse complement strand
AGACGGCGCAAAAGAGACTTGGCTCTTTTGCTGAGGTTCATAGCGAATGCCGCAACAGCGATAGCCGTCTTGCCGGTCTCCGGCAAACGAGCCATGATTCGGTTCCAGCCATAACGGGTTTTCAGCGTTCCGAACTTTCCCTCCACCTCGTTACGACTCCCAATGTCAGATCTGCTGATTTCCGGAACGGTGTCTTTGGGAGGTCTTCCGAGTGGTTTCCCCATCAGCTTGATCCCAAGAGATTTGCATAACGCGCGATTCTCTCTGCCGGTATAAGCGCGATCCGCAAGGATTTTCGAGGGAAGCATTCCAAACCGATGGTAGTAATGGATAATCGCGTTCTCCAATAAATCACCCTCATAGAATGCGTCATAGCTGATCTCGTCCAGAAATACGAATCCGTTGACAACGCTCATGTTTACCTTCGCGCCGAACTCTACCGGCATTCCCGCTTTCCCTCGCACGATGGGACGGATATGCGGCTGGGATAGGCTCACGATTCGGTCGTCTACACGGTTCGTCTTGTGCGTGAACATTTCTTGCTGCTGGTCATACACCATCTCTATCGTTTTCAATCTGTCCGATTGTCTTTTTGTGAGTTCGCCGCCGTTTACAAGCATTTGGCGGATATGTCCGAGGTTTCGCTTGAGATAGTTGAGCTGCTTGCCTTTCACTTTCCGAATCATCTTCGCGCTTGGCTTGCGAATTCGGACAAAGCCGGTAAACAGTTTGCGGGATTTGAGTCTGTATGTCCGGGGACGGGGAGTCGTGCCGCGTAACGGTTCTTGAAGCGTATCGATCATTTTGTCGCTTTGTTCAATAGCGTCCGCCAGCAACCCCGTATCCGTGGGATAGGCAATATCCGCCGGTGTGCAGGTCGCGTCTACAACCAATGTGCCGCCGTGCGGTTCGTCGTCATCATCCCGTGTTTCCTCTTCCGGCTGCGCTTCCGCTTTGCACATCGCGTCATTGAGTTCCGCCATGAACTTTGCCGACAAGCGTTTACGGAACCAAACCATGAGAGACGGATCGAACGGCGGTTGGTTACTGAACTTCTTCATCCCGATGAAATGCTGCAGATAAGGACTCTCCGCGATCTCCATCACGGTTTCCTCATCGGATAATCCTTTTGTCTGCTGTATGAGTAAAGCGCCGAGCGCCATTCTGACGCTCTTTGCCGGACGTCCATTCTTTCGGAACATGTGGGCATACTTTGCTTCCGCCATTTCCCACGGTACGATTCTCGCTTTTTTGACCCACCGGTTATTGGGATCGAGCGTGAAGGTGTCTTCCAGCGTGTAATCAAAGATATGCATTTGCCGATCCATCGGTCTGTACATCGTTTCATCATCTCCAGACGCAAGGGTTTTGTGGTCTTTTTCGCTTTTTCCTTGCGTCCAGTATACCATAAATCAGCTCGTTTGGCTAGTGAGACAATGGGTTCAGGGTTGTTCAGCAGTACCTATTTACAGGCTGTCGGCGTGGTAAACGACCATATTGAAAGCTGCGCGTTCAGGGGTACGGAAAGTGAAAGCGGGTGATCTGCACCAACGCGCAAACGCGCGTTTGGCGAAAACCCAAAAAAGCCTTGCGATTCTGGGAAACCCAGTAATCGCAAGGCTTTTCAATGGAGCGAAGACGGGATTCGAACCCGTATCAGTTCTGTATAACCCCAGTCATATCAACCTGTTAATAATGGGGTTAAAAAATGGGGAAACTCAAAATAGAAATGGGTGTTGACAAAAGACATCTAAGGGAGTACAATGTACTACATGGAGGTGATGACAGCATGGGGTTCTCTATACGACTATCCCCGGAAGAAAAAAAATTAGCTGAAAGCTATGCAAAACTTCACTCGTTTTCTCTTGGGGAAGCGTTTCGCCGGGCGCTTTTTGAAAAAATAGAGGACGAATATGACGTGGCGATTGCCGCTGAGGCGTATGCAGAGTATGTAAAGCAAGGGGAAAACAGCAGGCCGATTGCTGACCTTTGGGAAGAGTGCGGTTTATGAGCTACAGCGTAGAAACCACATCGCGCTTTGACAAGGAGTTTAAGAAACTCGACGGCTATACACAGCGGCTTGTTAAGGCTTGGATTGAAAAAAATTTGATAGGCTGTACAGACCCTCGGCAAATCGGCAAAGGACTTATGGCGACCCATAGCGGGCAATGGCGCTACAGAATAGGCGACTATAGGCTTTTGTGTATCATCGAAGATAACAAGCTCGTGATAACGGCATTGAGTGTAGGTCATCGCAGAGAGGTATATGATTGATTTCGTCCATGGCCGGAAAAGCGCTCATGCTTGACGACAGTCCGCACATGATATGTGCGACCCTGCCCAGCGGCGAGCGCACTACCTCCCCGGAGGCGTTTATCAAGCCCGATGGTTTTTCCCATGATTTTTCCCATGTAATTATACTCTATTTATAAGCATTTTTAAGCGTTATAAGAGATAAAAAAGCCTTGCGATTCTGGAAAGCCCAGTAATCGCAAGGTTTTTCAATGGAGCGGAAGACGGGATTCGAACCCGCGACTTTCACCTTGGCAAGGTGACACTCTACCACTGAGTCACTCCCGCGTGTACCACTGTGACATAAGCTCCGCAGCGGCTGTCGCGGCGGCGGAGCGCTGTTTGGTGCCTCCGGTCGGAATTGAACCAACGACACGAGGATTTTCAGTCCTCTGCTCTACCAACTGAGCTACAGAGGCAAAAAATTGGCGACCCGGAACGGACTCGAACCGTCGACCTCTAGCGTGACAGGCTAGCGTTCTAACCAACTGAACTACCGGGCCGTTTCAATTGACGCGACTTATTATAGCAGTCGATTCTCCAAATGTCAACACGAAATTTTCAAGATTCCGCGAAGTCGTAAAAGACCCTTGACCTCTCGGGGGGCGCGCCAAGGGCGGACGGGTGCTTTGACCGCATGGGACGGCCGGCAGGCCGCCCCATGTAGGTTCGTCCTGCGCTTAACGTGTATTGCCGCCCACTATCGCGGCGCAGTCGCGGGCGATGACAAGCTCTTCGTCGGTGGGGATAACCATGATTTTACCGGGGCTGTCTGCGGTCGAGATAAATGTCTCGCCGCGTACGGCGTTGCGCGCGCTGTCCAGGTTAAGCCCCATATACCCAAGGTCGCCCGCAACCCACTGGCGCATACGCGCGTTGTTCTCGCCGATACCGGCGGTGAAGACAAGCGCGTCGCATCCGCCCATAGCGGCGGCATAACCGCCGATGGTCTTGATTATGGCGTACGCGAACATGTCAAGGGCAAGCTGGGCGCGGCGATTACCGCCGTCGGCGGCGGCGTGCAGGTCGCGGAAGTCCGACGAAACGCCGGAAATCCCCAACACGCCGGACTTGCGGTTCATAACCGTAGTTATCTCCCCGATGTCCATACCGCACCGCGCGGACAGAAACTCTATAATAGCCGGGTCGATACTGCCGCTGCGCGTCCCCATGGGAACGCCCTCCAACGGAGTGAACCCCATTGAGGTGTCAACGCTTTTGCCGTTTTTCACCGCCGCAATCGACGTTCCGTTACCCATATGGCAGGTTATGATTTTAAGCTTTTCGATTGGCCGGCCCAGAAGCTCGGCCGCCTTGCGCGACACGTACAGATGGGACGTGCCGTGGAAGCCGTACCGGCGGATTTTGAAATTCTCGTAATACTCATAAGGAAGGGCGTACATAAACGCCTTCTCCGGCATGGTCTGGTGGAAGGCCGTGTCGAACACCGCAACCTGCGGCACGTCGCCAAGCCGCTGGCGGCAGGCGTCTATGCCAACAAGGTTCGGCGGGTTGTGAAGCGGCGCAAGCGGGACGCATTCCTCTATAGCGGCAATCACGCTGTCGTCAATAAGTACGCTGCTGTTGAACATCTCGCCGCCATGCACCACGCGGTGTCCCACGGCGGAAATCTCGTCCATGCTTTTAATAACGCCCGTTTCCGGTGAGGTAAGAAGCAGCGTGACCGCCTGTATGGCGTCAGAATGGTCGGCCATCGCGCGCTCGGCCTCGAAGTCGGGTCTTCCGGGTACGCTTTGCTTTACGCGCCCGTCAAGCCCGATGCGTTCGCAAAGTCCCTTTGCCAGAACGGTTTCGTTTTCCATGTCGAAAAGCTGGTACTTAAGCGAAGAGCTTCCCGCGTTGATTACAAGGATTTTCATGTCGCCGCCTCCGATTGTAAGTTATTCTCTAGCAGACTCTTATCCTATACGATTTGCGCAGAAAACGCAAGGGCAGACAATAAATTTATATTGTACAAAATAATACACCCGATATTTCTTATTGACTTTAATATTATTAAGGTATATAATCAATAATATTAAAGGAGGATGAGTTTATGGCAATAGAGGTCGTCCCGGAATGGATGATGAATTTTGAGGACGAGGACATTTTTTTCATCAAAAGGTTTTTACAGGCTTCAGGTTCGCTTAAAGAAATCGCGCGTCAATACGGCGTCACGTACCCCACAGTACGTCTGAGACTTGACAAGCTGATACAGAAAATTCAGATAAGCGAAGAAACCGCAAGCGAACCTTACATCGGTCTGGTAAAACGGTTGGTTGTAAGCGAAAGAATCGACTTTGACACCGCAAAGATTTTAATCACGGAATATAAGAAACAAAAAGGGGCGCAATAATATGGAAAGAACAGCAACCGCGCTTTTGATTCTTTCAGCCTTCTGCGCGGGGATAATCTGGCTGCAAATCTTCCTCTCCAAGAAAGAAAACAAATGGGCAGGCTTAATTCTGCCAGCCGTCGCACTGTGCCTATCATTCATCGCTGTTTTAGGCATCGGAGCGTTTACTACAACATCGCTGGCCGTGCGGGTAGAAGACGAAAACGGTGCGGTGGTGCAAGAGGAAGTCCTTTCAGCAACATCAGCCCGGATATCACCCATTCACGATACACCCGCACTGATATTAACGGTTGTCGGCGTTTTTCTTGTGTCAAATATCCCTACGCTGGCTTTCCTCGCGATTTACTTCGCTTGCAGGGAGAAGCAGCGGCAAAGAAAGGCACTCGAAAAAATGCAAGCACAAGATTTGGCATAGGGTACGTTTGATTCAATTCTCTGCCGACGGTTCTTCTTCGTCTGCGGGGGTTGTTTTCTCCGTACCCGTTTCCGCGTCTGCGGGTTTTTCCGCGGTCACGGGCGGCCGGGGACGACCGCCCCTGCATTTGTCTGTGCAACGCGGACATTCATGCGTCAGCCTCGGGGGCGCTTTGCGACATGTAAAGCGCGTAGTAAAGCCCTTTTTGCGCGATAAGCTCGTCATGACTGCCCTGCTCGGCTATATGCCCCCCGCTGATGTAAAGGATTCGGGTGCAGTTGCGGATAGTGGACAGGCGGTGAGCCACGATAAACGAGGTGCGCCCCACAAGCAAACGCGCAATCCCTTCCTGCACAAGGCGTTCCGTATGGGTATCTATGCTTGAGGTAGCCTCGTCCAAAATCAGTATGCGCGGGTCGCTTAACATGGTGCGCGCAAAGGAGATAAGCTGTTTCTGCCCGGCGGACAAACCCTCTCCGCGCTCGTTGACTGGGGTGTAGTACCCCTTTTGCAGTTTCGAGATAAACTCGTCGGCAAAGACCGTCTTCGCGGCCTGAATACACTGCGCGTCGGTGGCGTCAAGGCGTCCGTAGCGAATGTTTTCAATGATATTGCCCGAGAAGATAAAGGTATCCTGAAGCATAATCCCCATCTGCCGACGCAGCGAGGGCAGCGTGACCTCGGAGATGTCGTGTCCGTCGATAAAGACCGTGCCGCCCCCGATGTTGTAAAACCGCGACAGCAGATTTATTATGGTGGACTTGCCCGCCCCCGTCGGCCCTACAAGCGCGATTGACTCGCCCTCAAGCGCCTCGAATGTCACGCCTTTCAAGACCGGGATGCCGGGGTCGTACTCAAAGGTAACGTCCATAAAGGTGACGTTGCCCCGGATTTTAGGAAGCTCGCGCGCCCCCGCGAAGGTCGAAACCGTAACCGGTTCGTCAAGCACCTGGAAGATACGCTCCAGATAGGCGACGGTGTTGATAAGGTTGTTGTAAAGGTTTCCAAGGTTCTGAAGCGGACCCCAAAAGCGCCCGGCATAGCCCGCCATCGCAATGACCACGCCCACCGTAAGTCCGTCGTCCGCCCCGCCAAGCATCGCCACCCCGGCGGCGTAGATTGCGGCTGTGACCAAATTGGCAAGCAATGTGATGACCGGCCACATGCTGTGGGTGATGCGCACGGCACGCATCCAGACGCGCCTGTTCTCTTTAAGCTGATCCTCCATAACCCCCTGGTTTTCGGCCTCTCGGGAAAACGCCTGGGTCACGCGCACACCGTTTATGTTCTCGGCAAGATAGGCGGTCATGTTAGAGGACTTGTTGGATACGGCCTGCCACGCGCGGCGCTGCTTGGACTTTATAAGGAAGATATAGACCGCGAACAGCGGCACCCCGCAAAGCATAATAAGCGTCATGCGCCACGAGACGAAGGCGGCGGCGTACACAACGATAAATATCATCGCCAGAGGCTCGATTATAAAGTTGATCAGGCCGCTTGAAAGAAAGTCTGCGACCGTGTTGATATAGTTGACGACACGCACAAGAATCTTCCCCGCCGGGCGGCTGTCGTAATAGTCGAAGGGCAGGCGCTGTAAATGGGCGAACACGTCGGCCCGCATCTCCGAGATAATGTGCTGGCCGGAAAGGCTGTTAAGCCGTGAGCGCGCGCGGTTGCACAGCACAATGACGCCGCTTACCGCGATGAAGACCACGCCCGCCGCCACGATTCCGGCGATGTTTCTGTTCGGGATAAAATTGTCTATTACAACCATGGTAAGCAGCGGGGTCAAAAGAGAAAGCAGAATCGCGAGAAGGCTTATAAGAAATGACTTTATAAACTTGCCCTTGTGCCGCGCCACATAGCCTCCGGCTCGCTTGAGATGCTTCCAATTGAACGGGGCGTCCAGTTCCTCGTCAATGTTGAAGGTGTTCCTGCGCTTACCTGCCACTGCGCTCACCTCCCGCCGGTTCGCCCTGCTGCAGCAGATATGTCTGGTAATAATAGCCCCTGTTCGCCATCAATTCTTCGTGCGTACCCTGCTCGGTAATATGCCCGTCCTCTAAAATATAGATGCGGTCTGCGTGGCGCAGAGAAGAGACGCGCTGCGCGATTATAATGGTCGTGGCCTTGCGCTGCTGGTGGCGAAGCCTTTCTTGGATAAGCTTTTCCGTTTCCATATCCACGGCGCTTGTGGTGTCGTCCAAAATAAGTATCCTCGGCATCGGCAGAAGCGCGCGCGCAAGGGATACGCGCTGTTTCTGCCCGCCCGAAAGCCCGGTGCCGCGCTCTCCGACGACGGTCTTATACCCCTCCGCGAGCGACGATATAAAGCGGTCAGCGTCGGCTGTTTCCGCGGCCTTTTGTATGCGCCCGAAAGGCGCGTCGGACTCGCCGTAGGCGATATTGTCCTCTACCGGCGCGGAGAAAAGGAAAACGTCCTGCATTGTCATCCCAACAGCGCCGCGCAGTCCGGCAAGGTCATAATGCTCGACGTTTATCCCGTCCACAAGCACAGCGCCCCGCGTCACGTCGGCAAACCGGGGGATAAGCGACGCGAGTACCGTCTTGCCCGAGCCGGTCGGCCCCATGAATCCGACGGTCTGTCCGGGGCTTATTTCAATGTCAATGTCTTTAAGAATATCGGCGCCGCCGATTTGCAGCGAGACATTCTTAAACGAAATACCGCCCTTAATATCGCTTGCCTTCACCGCCTCCGGCGGGCTTGCGATGGGGTTGCGGGCGTAGTAAATCTCAATAAGCTTCTCACAGGAAGCGAAGAACCGCTGGGCGTCGTTGACATACGTCCCCATCTGCACCATCGGTTGGTTAAGCGCCCACGCGAGGGACAGGAAAATCTGCATCTGCCCAAGCGTCACACGTCCGGAGATTACCATAATGCCCCCGACCACAAGGTTAATGACGCCCAAGAACTGGGACACCGACTCGATAAGCGGCGCGTACCTTAACCATGTCTTGTTCGCGTTAAGCTGCGCGTCGCGATAGCGCTCGTTTTCCTTTGTAAACTTCTCCGTTTCAAAGTCTTCGCGGGTAAACGCCTTGACGACGCGGATGCCGTTTATATTTTCGTTGACGACGGTGGACAGCACCGCGCGCTGCTCCCGCACAGCCCCGTGCGCCGGGCGCATCTTTTTGCCAAGCCTGAACGCAAGCAGCGCCGCGACCGGGGTAAGCGCAAACAGGCATAAGGCGTACAGCGGGTCGATTATGAAGAATATCGTAAGGGCGGAAACGGTCATAAGAAGACTTTCTATAATCCCCGGGAACACCCAGCAAAGGCAGTGACGCACTATGTCCACGTCCCCGGTGCATTTTGTGATTAAATCGCCCGCCGCGTTCGCGCGGAAGAACGCGGGGGCTTGGGCGATAATCCGGCTGAACAGATCCCGCCGCATCCCTTGGATAACTTCCTGCGACATTATCTCCCAAGACATGTTGCTGACATACTTTACGATAACCATCGCCGCGGCCATGCCAAGCGCGGTGAACAAAAGCGGGTAAAGCCGCGCGAACTCGCCTTTAAGCAGGACGTCGTCCACAATGATACGGAAGACGAACGGCTGCGCCATAATAAGCCCCACGGACACAAGGGACAAAAAAATTCCGGTATAGAGACGCCATTTCTGCCGCCCCACCCACCGGAAGGCCCATTGAATGCTGTCCATCGCGTTACCCCTCTGACTCCATTTTAGATGTGCCTTGAAACCATTGCGCCGCAACGGTTTCAACGAGCGTTATTTTGCCGGAAGAATCTCAAGCCAGTACCCGTCCGGGTCTTCGATAAAGTAGATGCCCATTTGGGGGTTCTCAAAACAGACACAGCCCATACCGCTGTGCTTTGCGAACGCAGCGGCATAGTCGTCCGTCTCAAAGGCCAGATGGATTTCATTCTCGCCAAGGTCGTACTTTTGGGGATGATCGCCCAGTTCCGTAAGTTCCAACAGATGCCCGCCCGTTCCGTCGGACAGGTAGACAATCACGAAGCCGTCCCCGTTCACCCGCCGCGTTTCCCGCAGACCCAGCGCGTCCGCGTAAAACCGGAGGCTCTCGGAAAGGTTCGCGACGTTTAGGTTATTGTGAATCATCTTGAATTTCATGGCGAGTCCCCTTTTCCCATCTCTATCACCAATAAATGCGCGGTGCTTTCCGCGTAAACGGTGACGCTTTCCTCCGTGATTTCAAGCGCGTCCCGCTCGTCCAGCGGCAGTGTATCGTTCACAACGGCGCTGCCCTCGATTGCCACAAGGTATGCCTGACGCCCCGGCGTCACCTCAAAGGAAAGACTGTCGCCCCGGAGTATCAGCGCGGCGTACATGTGGACATCGGCGTGAATCTGAATGGGGAAGCGTTCGTCCCCGTCGCCGGAGGCAATCGGCATCCAGTTCCCGACGCGGGCGTCCCACTCAAAGGGCTGGTCGCCGTACCGGGGCGGATACCCCTGCTTGTCCGGGAAAATCCATATCTGCAAAAGGCGCAGTATCTCATGCCCGTAGTTGTGTTCGCTGTGGGTGACGCCCGTGCCGGCGCTCATGTACTGCACCTGACCGCGAGTTAAGGTGCGGCGGTTGCCCATACTGTCGGCGTGGGTCAGCTCGCCGTCCACCACATAGGTCAGAACCTCCATGTTCTCGTGGGAATGGGCGCTGAACCCGGTTCCGGGGCCGACCCGGTCGTCGTTGAGTACCCGCAGCGCCCCGAATTGGACATTGTCCGGGTTTTCGTATTGGGCAAACGAGAAATGGTAGAACGCGTCAAGCCAGTGCTGGTTCGAGTGTCCCATCTCACCGCTTCGTATCCGTCGTAGCATATCCTTACACCCTTCTGTTTTC
>JAISVI010000089.1 GCA_031271665.1 Oscillospiraceae bacterium | reverse complement strand
CGATATCAACCACCGCAGGGCTATTGTGGACATACTCATCCGGCGCGTGGAACTGCACGACGACCACATGGTAATCTACTACAACGCTCAAGACGGGCAAATGGAAATCCCCATAGGCGGCGGTTCGCCTATGGGGAACGTGGTGGACGCTAACGGAATCGAACCGCTGACCATCCGCACGTCAAGCGGATGCTCTACCAGCTGAGCTAAGCGTCCTTACTCTGGTAGTATATCTATTTTTTCGCGATTGTCAAGTACAATGTTGGCTCGGATGCGGATTTAATTCTTGACACATTTCAGACGCTCTAAAAACCCGTGTTTTCGTTCGGTGAAACCGAACGAAAACACGCGCAGCGCTTGCGAACGGGCAGCCATGCTGTCGTGGCGGCAGACCGAGGATTGTCTTGCGGCGGTGGGAAGACGCCCTTCGCGATGGCCAAAATGGCGGCGCATCAGGTTCAGCCTCTCAAAATTTCCATAAATAACCCCGCTGCCATTATGTTAAAAGTTGTTGCGATTTTCCGGACAAAGAGTTATAATAGCGTCAGCACGCCCAAACCGACATTGCAAGCTTTCGGTTTCCGTTGCCCTTGCCGTCCCGCGGGTAAGCGTGGGTATCGCCGCGAAACGGCGAAGCCGATGCGGGCAATTTGGCGTATAAAGGTAATACCGTACATTCATCCCGTTGGAGAGTGATTAGTATTAGCGGCGCGATTTTAGAAATTAAAAACTTAGTTACATCCTTCAAAATCAGGGGGGAGTATTACGCGGCGGTGGACGGGGTGTCCCTTTCCATTCACCCTAACGAAGTTTTTGCCATTGTGGGCGAGTCCGGCTGTGGTAAAAGCGCCCTTGCCCTGTCTATCTTACAGCTTCATAAAGGCAGCGCCACCAAGGTCGAGGGGGTTATCGAGTACAAGGGGCGGAATCTTCTTGCCATGCGCGACGACGAGCTTAACGGTGTGCGGGGCAAGGAGATCGGAATGATCTTCCAAGATCCGCTTACCGCGCTTAACCCGCTTATGAAAATAGGCGCGCAAATCGAGGAAAGCCTTAGCGTCCATACGGACATGAACGCCGCGCAGAAATCCGAACGGGCGCATGAACTGCTTACAAGCGTTGGTATGGAGCGCCCGAACCTTGTCTACTCACAATACCCGCACGAGCTTTCCGGCGGTATGCGCCAGCGCGCGATGATCGCAATTGCACTTGTGTGCCGCCCGTCGCTTGTTATCGCGGACGAACCGACCACGGCGCTTGACGTGACGATTCAGGCACAGATACTTGATTTGCTTAGACAGCTTCAGCGCGAGTCCCAAAGCTCGGTTATCCTTATCACCCATGACCTAAGCGTTGTTGCGGAAATGGCCCATCGGGTGGCCGTGATGTACGCCGGGCAAATCGTGGAGATCGCCGAGGTGGGCGAGCTTTTCCATAACCCCAAGCACCCGTATACACGTTCGCTGCTTGCCTCGAATCCATCTCTTGAAAGTACGGGAGAAGGGCTTTTGCACGTAATTAAGGGCATGGTGCCTTCCTTAGACCGTATGCCCAGACAGGGATGCCGCTTTGCCCCCCGTATGCCGTGGATATCCCCCGAGGCACATGAGAGCAGCCCCGTCTACCACACCGTTGCGCCGGGGCACGAGGTTTTGTGCGGGTGTTACGAGCATTTCAGGTTTGAGTAAAGGGGGGGCTTTGCGTTGGCTTTGCTTAGTGTAGAGGACTTAAAAGTATATTTTCCCATAAAGGGTGGCATTTTCGCCAGAACACTTGACTATGTGCGCGCGGTGGACAGCGTATCCTTTGATATCGAGCCGGGGCAGACCGTCGGGCTTATCGGCGAGTCCGGTTCGGGGAAAAGTACCACCGGGCGGGCCATTGTGGGTCTTTCAAAAATAACGGCGGGCAAAATCTCGTTTGACGGCGAGGATATTACGAAGTACGTGGGCAAGAACCGCTCGTCTTACCGCAGGGGCGTCCAGATGATATTTCAGGACGCATATTCCTCGCTTGACCCCAAGCGCAGGGTGCTTGACCTTGTGGCCGAGCCGTTAAGGAATTTCGAGAAGCTTACCAAGGCCGAAGAGCGAAGGCGCGTTGACGAGCTTTTGGAAATCGTGGGGCTTGGGCCGGAGAACGCCATAAAGTACCCCCACGAGTTTTCCGGGGGACAGCGCCAAAGAATCGGCATCGCCCGCGCGGTGGCGCTTAAACCCCGGCTTATTATCGCGGACGAGCCGGTTTCCGCCCTTGACCTTTCGGTTCAGGCGCAGGTGCTTAACTATCTGAAGCATATCCAGCAGGAGTTTAAGCTTGCCTATCTTTTCATAAGCCACGATTTGGGCGTTGTCAAATACATGTGCGACCATCTGCTTATAATGCACCGGGGACGGTTTGTAGAGCGGGGCGGACGCGCCGACATCTACGAAAACCCCACGCACATCTACACGAAACAGCTTATAGCCGCCATCCCCGACCCGGATCCCGAAAAAAAGGACGACAGTATGGCAAGGCGCGCCCGTATAAATCAGGAGTACGAGACGCTGAAGACAATGCACTACGACCCAAACGGGCGGGTCTATGACCTGCGAGCCGTAAGTGATACGCACAGCGTGGCGTTGCCAGAGTAAATCGGGGTGTTGAAAATTGCGTGTTCGCCCGCAGGGCGGACGGGCGGTCGTACTCGCTTAACAGCCGAGAAGCGGTAAAGGCCGGGCGGGCAATTCTCAACACGACCTAAAAGGGAAGGGAAGCGTATGTGGAAAACAGTTATTCGCAGATTGCTTATTTTAATACCGCAGCTTGTGGTGTTAAGTCTTTTTATATTCTTTATCGCACAGTATATGCCGGGGGACGCGCTTACCGGGAAATCCGTTGACCCGAACGCTGATCCCCAGCGCCTTGAGGAACTGCGTCAGCAATGGGGCTTTTACGACCCTTGGTACGTAAAATACGTGCGCTGGGTGGGGAACATTTTCAAGGGCGACTTGGGAAGAAGCTATACCCATCAGGTTCCTGTCACGCAAGTTATCTCCGACAGGGCGGGCAACACCTTCTGGCTTGGGCTTATGACGGTGTTTTTCCAGTATCTTATATCAATCCCCTTGGGGATTTTGTCCGGGAGGTATCACGACAAGATACCGGACAGGGCGATTACCTTGTATTCATATGTGGCGCTTGCAATGCCGACGGTGGTGGCCTGCCTGCTGTCCATTTTCACATTTTCCTTCGGGCTTAAATGGTTTCCGTTCGGCGGCACCATATCCATCGAGGCATACGCCGCCGGGGGCATTCAGGCATTTCTTAGCAGGATTCACCATATGATACTCCCCGCGCTGACGGTGGCGCTTATTTCCACCACAAGCATCACGCAGTTTTTGCGAAGCGAGATCGTGGACTATGAGCAAAGCGATTTTGTCACCACCGCCCGGTCAAAGGGTGTGCCTAAGCGCGTTATCTACTCAAGGCATATCTTCCGGAACTCCATGATACCCGTTTCCTCTTTTATGGGCTATTCCATCGTGGGCGTGCTGACCGGCGCGATATTCACGGAATCGGTGTTCGGGTATCCCGGCATGGGCAAGCTTTTTATCGACTCGGTATTCAGCCGGGACTACACCGTGGTCAACGCGCTTATTATCTTTTTTGCCATACTCACCGTGTTGGGGACGCTTTTAAGCGACGTTATTATGTCCTTGGTTGACCCGCGCCTTAAAGTTAAGTAAGGGGGGCTAAAATGCTTACAACAGAACAGACCGCGGCGGCGAACGGGAAGACCGTCAGCAAAGCGCCCTCCTTTTTCCGGGTGATGCGCCGGGAGATATGGCACGACAAACTGGCTTTCGTCTCACTATGCCTTCTGGCGTTTATAGTTCTTTACGTGTATATCGGCGCCCTTGGGTTAAGCTCGGATCAGGTGGTTCACGTTACCCTTGGGGACAGGTATCTTGCCCCCGGAGCAGAGCATATCCTTGGTACGGACGAAGGCGGGCGCGATATATACAACTATCTTATAGTCGGCGCGCGCAACTCGATTACCATCGCCGTTGGCATAACGGCGCTTTGCATCGTTTTCGGCACTTTTATCGGCCTTATGGCGGGCTATTACGGCGGGGCGTTTGACAGCGTGGTTATGCGCGTTATCGACTTTTTTTCCATGCTGCCGACCCTTATGCTTATTATCACAGTGGTTTCCATTATTCCAAGGTATAACGTGTGGACGTTTATACTGGTTATGAGCGTGCTTGGCTGGATGTTCGACGCGCGGCTTACAAGGGCAAAGACCCTTCAGCAAAGCAGCCTTGACTACGTTTCGGCGGCCAAAACGCTTGGAACGCCGAATCTGAAGATTATGTTCGGTCAGGTGCTGCCCAACATCGCCTCGATAATCATTGTGAACTTCACGCTTACGCTTGCAAGCATGATGGGCGTGGAAGTTGGGCTTACCTTTTTGGGGTTCGGGCTTCCCGCAAACGTCCCAAGTCTTGGCACCCTGCTAGCCTACGCAAGGGTGCCCGAAAACCTCCGGTTGAGGTGGTGGCTATGGTTGCCCGCGGCATTGTTCATTTTAGTGATGATGCTGTGTATAAACTTCGTCGGCCAAGCTATTAAGCGGGCGGCGGACGCGAAGCAACGAAAAATTTAGGAGGAAAGAACCATGAACAAAAAGAAAATCCTGTCCCTGTCGCTCTCCCTTCTGCTGGCAGTTACCCTGCTGTCATCCTGCGCGCAAACAAGCGGCAACGATTCCGGCGGCGACCAAGACCTCAGTTCCGGCGCGCAGGGGGCGCTTGCCGGCTTCCCGTGGGGTGTCGAGAACACCGCGAAGTCCATTAACGGCGGTGTGCTTAAATACGCCATCGACTCCGACGCCCCCTTCCAAGGGCTTCTCCTGACCGAGATCTATGAGGACGATCTTGACGCACAAGTTTTATCGTGGTTTGTCGAAGGGTTTGTCAGCTATGACGAAAACTTCGTGGCCGATCAGGACGGCGCGGCCACATACACATTTGACAAAGACGCGAAGACCATCACCCTTACCATGAGAGAGGGCGTTAAGTGGCATGACGGCGAACCCGTCACCCTTGACGACATGGTCTTTGGCTATGAAATCCTTGCCCACCCCGACTATCAGGGCACCCGCTTTGACGACTCGGTCCGTAACGTAATCGGCGTGGACGAATATCATGACGGCACCGCCGACAAAATTTCCGGCCTTGCCCTTTCGGAAGACGAGATGACCCTTACCATCTCCTTCAAAGAGTTTACCCCCACCATCCTTATCGGCGGCTTCTGGACAAGCGGCGCGCCCCGCCATTATCTGGGCGACGTGGCGGTTAAGGATCTTACGACAAGCGAAAAGGTTAAGACAAACCCCATCGGCTTCGGCCCCTTTAAGGTAAAGACCATTGTCCCCGGAGAATCCGTTGAATTCGAGCGGTTTGACGATTACTGGCGCGGCAAGCCCAAACTGGACGGCGTGCAGGTGCGGGTCATCAACCCCGACCTTATCCCCCAAGCCCTTGAGGCCGGCGAGATCGACATCGCCTCGTTCAATACCCAGGTATACCCGGACTATAAGAACCCCACAAACTACACCTATATCGCCCAGCTTGAAACAAGCTTCAACTACACGGGCTTTGACCTTGGCACATTTGACACGGAAACCGAGACAAACATTGCCGACCCCAACAAGAAAATGGCAAACCTTAACCTGCGCAAGGCCATCGGCTATGCCATAAACCAGACCGAAATCTGCCAGCAGCAGTATAACGGCCTGCGTATGCTGGCCACCACCGCCATCACCCCCCGCCACGGCGGATACCAGAACACGGAAATCGAAGGCTATGTCTACGACCCCGAAAGGTCAAAGACGCTTCTTGACGAGGCAAACTACAAGGACACGGACGGCGACGGCTACCGCGAAGACCCCAACGGCCAGCAGCTTACCATTTATTGGGCCTTTATGAGCGGTGCCGGGGCGGAAGTTATGACCCAGTACAAGATCCAACAGTGGAAGGAAGTCGGCCTTCGCGTAGAACTTTACAACGGACAGCTTATGGAGTTCAATAACTTCTACAACGCCCTTCAAAACGACGAAGAAGGCATCGACATGTTCGACGGCGCTTGGCAGACCGGCTTTGACCCCGACCCGAACGTCCTGTGGGGCGAATTCACGGTAAACAACTTCCCCCACGCCGTCACTGACGAACTGCGGGCCGCCATGGCGGACTGCGCCTCTGAACAATCTTGGGACGAAACCTTCCGCACAAACGCCTATAAGAAATGGCAGGAAGAGTTCTTCAACGCCTGCACAGCCATCCCCACCATGTGGAGAGCGGGTCTTTTTGCGGTCAACAACCGCGTGAAGAACTATGACATGTCCTCTGTCGACATCGACGCGAAACTGCACCTTATTGAGCTTACCGCGAACGAATCCGCGGTGAAGCAGTAAACCTTAGGAAACGCGAACAAGGGCGGGGCGTGAGAACCAATCTCACGCCCCGCCCCTTTTTGCGGCGCTTACAGACCCGCATGTAAGCCATCGCGTAATACTGTTTTCGCTTGGAAACAGTATAAGAACGCCGCGCTGTTTGACAAAATAAGGTTTGCCGCGTTATAATAATGGCGACAATATGCGTGGAGGATACGGTTTTTGGACGATTCTGCCGCTTTTGAATTTAAGCCCAACGCATCAAGGCGTTCACGTATCCTGCGTCTGCGCGCGCATTCACACCCGGAGTACCCGATTTGGCGCGGCGTATTCCTGTACGGCGGATGGATAAGTGTGGCCGTGGGTCTTTTTGCCATGCCTCTGTTCGGCATATGGTGGCGCATAGAAACTGCGGTATGGGCCGCGTTCGCGGTGTCGTTCGTGCTTGGCGTTATTGTTTTATGCGCGCTTGGGTTCACCGCGCTGACGGGGCGCTTTACATGCTGGACGCTTGTATCGCGGGAAGATTTGACGCTTGATGAAACCGTCCTGCGCTACAGTCTTACGCCCAACAGCCGCCGCCCTTGGAAGCGCGAACCCATAAAGCCGTTTATCTGGGTTATGCCATATCAAAATGTGACGCGCCTTGACTATGACCGAAGCATGAAGTGCTTGCGCGTTTTCGGTCGCTTTGACGAGGAAGCAAGCCGCAAGCCGGACGAAAAAAGCCTTCGCCTTCCGCGCGGAATGACGGCAATTTCCAAACCGGAAAGCCGCCCTGACAAGGATTTTTATCTTGAAGTGCCGCTTTACTATGACGACAGCACCGAGCTTTTAAGGCTTCTGGAGCGGCGCGCCGGCGTGTTTATCCATCCGGCCATTCGCGGGGATGACTACGCGGATTTACGTGATTTGCCGGGACTTAAACCAAACGCCCCGGTTATGCGCGCGCTTTCGCTTTTTCTGGTCGTGCTTTGCGTCATTGCCCTTGCGCTTGCCGCAGATTTGCGCGGCTCCAGGCGCAATCCGTGGCAGCCGTATCCCCTTACAGAAGAGGATGTGCTTACCGGCAGTTTTGACGTTGGTGAAAGCTTTTTGCTTGACGGCTGCCGCGTTACGCTTGAAAGCGCCGAGCCGGGACGCGACGGCGGGCTTGAAATAAGTCTGCTTTTCTCAAACGAAAACGACGCCGCCATTCTGCTTCACCTTGGAAAGCAACAGGGGAACGTAATCGCGTCGGCCAAAACGACGCAGGGCGACATGCCGTGCAACTATATTCCTCCCGATAACCCGCGTGTTCAAATCGCTCCGGGCGGAGTCTATCATTACGACACGCTGTACTCCCTGCCAAGCGGCGCGCAGTCCTTTACGATTGAGATAAACAGCGACCGCTGGGCCGAGAATCCGCGCTTCTGGGAATCGGACTACCTTGGCCGCGAGGTTGTCATAGACGGCGAGGTTTACCTGCACAACCGCGCAAGGTTCGTGCTTGCGCTAGAATAGGCAAGGGCGACCGGGGATGGTTGCACCTACGGCGCGGGCGGCGGGGAGGGGCTTATAAGCCAGTCGGCGGGCGGGTCAAAGGGGTCGATGAGCCCTTCGTCAAATGTAATGTCATACTCCTCCATGTTCTCCGGGAACATCTCGCCGTCTTTGAATATAAGGCGGCCTAAATTCGCCATAACTACGCCGTCACTTCGTCTAGACACGCCATAAACCCATAGATGCACATGTAACAGTGACAAATTAAGATACATTTTCAGGTATTCGCCGTCAACGATATAATGCAACTTTTGAGAATCCAAAACTGTCTCGTACGCAATATGTATGGCTGGGCTATCCTCCCTCGGCGGTGGTCCATATTTATATGCGCGCACTCGCGTTGAATTGATACCGGGGCTGTCTTCTATATGAAATGTTACTAACTCAAATATCCCGTCGCTGTCCACGTCAACAACGACGGAACTGTCCACGCGGTCAAAGATTCTCAGCGCTTTCCCGTTGCTGACAATAAAGAACCCCAATCTGCCTTCTCGGTCATCCGCTGCATTGCCATAGGCGGTAAAAAGCTGCATATTCGCGTTACCAAATAATCTTGGTATATACATCTCAAGAAGCACCTCTGCTGCTGCCTCTTCCTCAACAATGCCTGCGCTTAGATAACGCGGCTGCGCCTCCATGGCTTGCCGGATAAGCGGCAAAGCCTCCACCCGTGTGACGGCGCTTGCGCCTTGCGGATCTTCATCACCAGACTCGTACTCTATGATGAAGTGGTCATCATACATATATTCGAGACGTAATATTTGATTATCTTTTGCAAACATCATAGAAGAAATGCTTCTGCGATTTTGGTATTCGCGTTCACGGCTTCCATAGTATTGAATCCAGCCATCGTTATCAAGAGCCGTTGCGAAGTCGAGATATATTTGGGCGTTAACGTCGTAGCAATTTATTCTGCTGTCCCTTTCAAATCTTCCTGCTTCCGGTTTTGGAAAGGGGATATTATAATCTTCCCACACAAACTCGCCGTCGTGCATGTCTTCTATGCGAAACTTTGGCGTAGGGGGATTTGTCGGCCTTGGCGTTGGCGTAGGTTCGGGCGTAGTTGTCGGCGGCGGCACAAGGGTATCCGACGGCTGCGCGCTGGGCGTAGCCGTCGGCTCTGTACTCTGCGAGGGGGTACACCCCACCAAGAGGGCGCACGTAAGCAGGAGCGTTATAAGCTTTTTCATGGCGGGGCGTACCTCCTTTGTAGAAGTGGCGCGGCGGGCGACCGGGGATGGTTGCCCCCTACGGCGCGGGCGGCGGGGATGCGCTGACGAGCCAGTCGGCGGGCGGGTTGAAGGGGTCGTAAAAGTACTCTTCACCACCAAAGGTAATCCCATACTCATCCATCTTCTCCGGGAAGAGTTCGCCGTCCTTGAAGAGAAGAAGACCTATATCTGCCATAATTGTGGCGCTGGTATAAACCATGTTGTCGACCTGCTTGACTCTGATAGAACCGTATGGTGTCTTGTCCAATTGCAGATAGCGGCCTTCTTCTTTATAATGCAAATGCGTTTCATACGCAATATGGGGTGAGGGCGTATCCGAATCAGGCGAGGGGCTATTTTTATACGCCCGAACAATATACCTATATCTATCGTTCGGATCAGGCTGCCACATGATTATAAGTTCATAGATGCCGTCGTCATCGATATCGTCAACGAGAGCATTTGCCATGTTGCCATGATATCGTAACACTTTGCCGTTGCTGAACAGAAAGCCACTATTTATGCTGCCATGTTCTCCGTTGCCGCCGACTCCGTAAGCATGAAATATCTGCATCTGTGCTTTGCCAAACAAGTTTGGGATATTTGTTTCAACTAGAATTTCCGCTGTTGGCTCTAACTGAATTTCATCGCCACTGTAATAAGGCTGCGACTTAATAGCCTCCTTGATTATCGGTAAGGCTTCTGCCCTTGTGACCGCGCCGGGGCCATATGGGCCTTCGTCACCTGTTTGATAATATATTTTGAAAAAATCC
>JAISVI010000011.1 GCA_031271665.1 Oscillospiraceae bacterium | reverse complement strand
TGTGACGCTCGTCCGACAATTTGAACCTTTGGGTCATGTCCATTTTCGCCGCCCCTTTCCGCCAAAACTATCGTATGTTAAGTATACCCGATATATCACCGTTTTGTAAAGGGAAAAGTATATTAAAGTTTTATGAAGGTTCTTAACATCACGTTAAGAGTGGCTTGCTAGCGATAGCCTTCGTGTGGTACAATATACCCGCAGTGGATATTGTCGTACTCGAGGTGATTGTATGCCAGTGAGCGCGTCAGGGCGTGAAAAATCGGAGCGGCGCATGATTGTGGAACTATCTAAGAGAGCCGCGAAAACGCTGTCTTCGCTTGACATCCCCACACAGGGACGCATTGCCGCCGGAATCCGAGTAATCCCTAAAGGTGATATTATTAAACTACAAGGACACGCTGACCTCTACCGACTGCGTGTTGGTAACTGGCGGATAGTATTCTCGTATATTGATGCCGACAAGGTTCTTGTCGAGACCATAGCCCCACGTGGGCAAGCTTATAAGGGGGTATAAAAATGTCTCCTGTTAGAAACCAACTCGTTGGAATGATTGACTGTCTGCCGGAAGCCGATCAGATTCTTCTTGTGGAAATTGTCCGACGATTCATTCCTGATGACGTTGCGACGCCGGACGATATAATCGCGCATAACCAATCCGTCGAGGAATACCGACGCGGAGAAACGGTGAGCCTTGAAACATTAGGTCTGTAATCACCATTTCCGCGCCGAGGGCGTCACGTTGTGCATACCACCTACCCCATCGGGGAGGCAAGGGGTGTGCGTATGGGGAGCTGTCCTCAGCGTCCCATACCGTAGTTTTTCTTCAATCTGAAGCCTATTCCTCATTCTCGATTTCTTCCTTGGACAGGAAGCGGATTACCTTGTCGGTATACAGTATCCCGTCCAGATGCTCGATCTCGTGGCAAAGCGCGCGAGCCTTCAATTCCTCGCCCGTAACCGTGAAAAATCCGCCGTTGCGGTTCTGCGCGCGTACCGTAACGCTCATGGGGCGTTTGACAATGCCCACTACGCCGGGAACGGACAGACACCCCTCGCGGCCAACCTGTTCGCCCTTGACCGAGATTATTTCGGGGTTTACTAACTCTATGGGCTTCTCGCCCTCGTCCACGTCCACGACGCATACGCGGCGCAGCACACCGACCTGCGGCGCGGCAATGCCCGCGCCCTCGGCTTTTTGAAGGGTTTCGGCCATATCGTCAATAAGCGTATGCAAGCGTTTGTCAAAATTCGTGACAACGCGAGACGACTTATAAAGCGTGGGATCATCGTCGGTCAGTATGTTTCGTATGGCCATAAACGCGCCTCCTTATGTGTGGGCAATTCAGACGGCGCGCCGAGGGCGTCGCGCTCTTCTATGCTTCCTCGGCGTCGGGGTCAGCGTATAGACCCACGCCGCGATTTTGTTTGTCCTTGGGGAACGCTTTCATAACCGCGGCGGCAAGCGCCCTTAGCGATTCCTTTTTCCCGGCCGTAAGCGTAAGGTGATAACGATAACGCAGATTGACCTTCAGCACTTGCGCCTGCGCGGGTCCAAGCACTTTCGCGTCGCTTTCCCCGCCGCGAAGCCAGCGCTCGACCCACCCGCGCACCCGCAGACACGCCTTCAGCACATCGTCCTGTTTGGCTCCGAAAAAGCACAGCCGCGTAATAAACGTGAACGGCGGAAGCGAAAGCATACGGCGAAGTTCCAGTTCCCGCCCGTAAAAGCTGTGATAGTCCTGCGCGGCCGCGTCAATCAGAGTGGGCTGCATACCGCTGTAGCTTTGCAGGATTGCCCGCCCGGGCTTATCCCCGCGCCCGCCGCGCCCAACCACTTGGGTAAGCAGCGCAAAGGTTTTCTCGTGCGCACGGAAGTCCGCGGCCCAAAGGGCGGCGTCCGCGTTAATCACGCCCACCAATGTCACGCCGGGGAAGTCAAGCCCCTTTGCCACCATTTGCGTACCGACCAGTATCGGGACGCGGCGTTCGCTGAACTCCCGCAGTATCTTCTGCGCGGAGTTTTTTCTCATCGTTGTGTCCGCGTCAAGACGAAGAATAGGTGTGTTCGGGAAGAGTTCTTTCAGTTCATCCTCTACCCTCTGCGTCCCCGCGCCGACCGTCTTCAACTCGCCGCCGCAGCGCGCGCATGTTTCCGAAAGCTTTTCCGAATGTCCGCACAGGTGGCAGTGAAGCCTTCCGCTTACGGAATGATAAACAAGGTATCTGCTGCATCTCGGGCATTCCGGCGCGGTGTTGCAGTCCGCGCAGATTACATACTTGGACGCGCCCCGGCGGTTAAGGAACAAAATCGTCTGCTCGCCGCGCAGAAGGTTCGCCTTTAGTTCCTCGTAAAGAGGGGCGGAAATTACGCCCGTGTTGCCCTCGCGCAGTTCCCCCGCCATGTCCGCCACGGAAACCGCGGGCAGCGCGCCGCCGTGATAGCGCGCGGGCAGCTCTATATATGTATATTGCCCGCACTGCGCGGCATACATGCTTTCTATCGACGGGGTGGCGCTTCCAAGCACTAAAAGCGCCCTGTTCTGCACCGCGCGGAACTTTGCCGCCTCGCGCGCGTGGTATCGCGGCGCAGTTTCGGATTTGTAACTTGTTTCGTGTTCCTCGTCAAGTATGATAAGCCGCAGATTTTCAAGCGGCGCGAACACGGCGCTTCGCGTGCCGACAACAACGTCGCACTTCCCTGTACGGACGCGCTTCCATTCGTCCATTCTTTCCCCAATGCTTAGTCCGCTGTGCAAAAGCGCCACCCTGTCGCCGAAACGCGCGGAGATACGCTCTAAAAGTTGGGGGGTAAGCGCGATTTCCGGGGCGAGGATAAGGCATGTGCCGCCCGATGCGACGACCCGTTCCATAAGCGCCAGATAAACGTTTGTCTTGCCGCTTCCCGTGACGCCGTGCAAAAGCGCGCAGGACGGCTCTTCCGCGTCCAAAAGCGCCGAAAGGCGCGTAAGCGCGTCGCTTTGTCCGGGCGTCAAGTCCGGGGCGGGCGCGCGGGACACGTCTTGCAGCGCGGGGCGGCGGTATACCTCATGCTCGGTCTGGCTTACAAGTTTAAGGCTTTCAAGCCGCCGCACCGAAACCGGGGACGCACCCGTCAGATAGCCAATTTCCGCCATGGACAGCGGGCCGTTTTCAATAAGCGCCTTTATAACGTCCTTCTGCCGTATACCTTTAAGCGTACCCAACGCGCTTTGGGCTTCTTCGGGCGGTATCGCAAGGCTTATAAGCGTTTCCGTTTTGTCCGCCGCGCGCCGTTTTATGTTCACGCTTACCTCGCAGATTCCCGCGTCCGTAAGTTCTTTGACTGCGGGCGCGCCGTCTCTTCCCGCCAGCAAGGACGAAATCGCGTTCAGCGCGATGGACGGTTTCCCCTTTGAAAGATGCGCGCAGATTATCGCCGCGTCTTCACTTAAAGGGGGTGACTCCCCCGCGCGCTCCTCACCCTCTATAAGAGACAGAAATTGCATTCTCGCATGACGAAGCCCCGCAGGCAGCATGGCGCAAATCGCCTGCCATACGGAGCAGCACACTGTTTTGTGTAACCACAGCGCCGTTTTAATCATTTTATCGTCGAGAAGCGGCTGGGCGTCAAGGACTTCTGCGATAAGCTTATGTTTGTCCGTGGTCGGCTCGTCCTGTACGGCAAGCGTCATCGCGCAGTATTTGCGGTTGCCGCGCCCGAACGGAACTGTAACGCGCATACCCGGCGCGAGATACATTCCGTCGGGTATTTTGTACTCATAGGGCATGTCGAACGCGTATTCCGCCGCCTCTAACGCAAGGCGCGCGTACATCAGCGCGAGTCGCCCAGGCTGTGCTGTGTTTTCATAACGCCGACAAGCTTGCCGTCGGCGATTTCGTTTACAGCGATTTTAACGGGCTTCTCGTTAAGGGGAATGCGCTCGGACTCGGCGCGGTCGGCAATCGAGCGCGCGCGCTGGGCGGCGACGTTGACAAGCAAGTACCGGCTTGGCATATTCTTAAGAAGCGTGTTCATTGACGGGGTAAGCATAAGTAAATCCCTCCATAAAAGACGCTCTAAAACCCCATGTTTTGTTCGGCTTCGCCGAACAAAACATGCGCAGTGCTTGCGAACAGGCAGCTATGACGCGGCATCGCAAGCCGGAGCGGGGGGTTTTGAGGTATCTATAAGCTTAACTAATAAATTATATCATAGGCGTTGGGGAAAGGCAAGGATTTCATTCGGCTTGTGCGGCAGCGTTCCGCGTCCACGATGCACAAAAGCTCTCGCACGGCCTCGTCAAGATGGTCATTTGCGACCATGTAGTCATATTTAGGTATATGGCGAAGCTGTTCGTACATCCCCGCCATTCGGCGGCGTATTTTTTCCTCGCTTTCGGTGCGCCTGCTTCTAAGCCGGCGCTCTACCTCGCTTATGTCCGTGGGACAGACATAGACAAGAACACAGTCGGGATGCCGGGCGCGTACCTGCATCGCGCCGCGCGCCTCGATGTCCAAGACCGCTATGCGTCCGTTTTTAAGGCTTTCGCGTACGGGTTCGGTGGGGGTTCCATAGTGGTGTCCGGCAAATTCGGCGCTTTCCAGAAGCTCTCCGCGATTCTGCATTTCATCGAACCGCGCCCGGCTTACAAAGAAATAGTCAACGCCCTCTTTCTCGTCGTCACGCGGGTCGCGGGTAGTGGCGGAAACGGAAAAGCGCATATCGCGGCACTCCTCCATCGCCTTGCGGAGCATCGTGGACTTACCCGCGCCGGACGGGCCGGAAACAACCAGAAGGAATCCGGGTTTCGTCATCTTCGCTTACCTCATTCCTCGTCGCTTTCGTATGTCTCCTCGCGGCCTGTAAGTCGGTGGGCGACGGTATCCGGCAATATCGCGGACAGTATAACATGGTCGCTGTCCATAATAAGCACGGCACGGGTGCGTCGGCCAAGCGTCGCGTCAATTAGTTTGTCGCGCTCGCGGGCAAGCTGGATAATGCGCTTAACCGGCGCGGAATCCGGGGAAATCACCGCCACAATTCGCGCCGTCGAAACCATATTGCCAAACCCGATATTAAGCATCCTCAATCCGCGTCACCTGCCCTTATCGTTATCTCAAAGCTCCGCTCCGGCCTATGCCGAACGCGAACTTGTTTCAGAGCGCCCTACTCTATATTCTGCACCTGTTCGCGGATTTTTTCAATCTCGTTTTTCATGTCAAGCACGATGCGTCCCATTTCCGTGTCGTTTGCCTTAGAGCCGATTGTGTTTGCCTCGCGCCCCAGTTCCTGCGCGAGAAAGTCAAGCTTGCGTCCGATTGTCCCGCCTTTTTCAAGCATGTCGCGAAGGGCGGCCAAATGACTGCGCAGACGCACTGTTTCCTCGTCCACCGAAACCCTGTCGGCGTAGATCGCGGCCTCGGTAAGTATGCGCGATTCGTCAAGGGCGGTGTTTTCAAGCACCTCGCTTAGTTTCTGCGAAAGCCTTGCGCGATAGGCCGCAACCGTTACGGGCGAACGCTCTTCGGCAAGCGTTACAAGGCGCTCGATCTCCCGCGACTTGTCCAGTATATCCGCGCAAAGCCGCGCGCCCTCGGCGGCGCGCATTTCGTTGAAGGCGGCGACTGCCCGGTCGGTAAGGTCAAGCACAAGGTCACTAAGCGCCTGTTCGTCGGTATCCGCCCGGCTTGCCTGTACAACCTCGGAAAGCCGCAGGATTGCGGCGGCGCTGAGGTCGCCCGGCACGCCGAATCGCGCTTCAAGCTCACGCGCGGCGTTCACATACCCCTCGGCGGCGGCGAAGTCAACGCTTATACTGCCGGACTCGTCTTTGTCTTTAGAGACGATAACCTCGACCTTGCCGCGCGACACTTGCGCGGATACGCGCTTTCTTACCGCGTCCTCGATAAACATCATCTGCCGCGGACAGCGTACAAGCGTGTCCAAATAGCGGTGGTTGACGGCGCGTATCTCAACTGTAAGCCCGTACGCCGGGTCTGCCCCGCCCTCTTCCGGGACATAGGCGGCGCGGCCATAGCCGGTCATACTTCTAATCATACCCAATCCCTCCGGGATATTATTCGGCGCGCCGAGGGCGTCGCGCCCCGCATCAAAACGCCTGTCCGACGCTTTAGCTTTTTATAATTTGAACCTTTTCTTCGCAATGTCCTCTAACCGTACAAGCACAAAATCATACACTATCATTGCGGCGTTGTAAAGCAGAAGCAGAAGCGCCTGCTGCCAAAGCGCGCCGTCTATCTCTGTAAACGCCCATCTGAACAGCAAAAACGCGCCAATCGCCGACACATTGACAAACGCAAGCTTTACAATCCACCGCGTTGCCTTGGACGGTATACCCAGACAAAGCCGCCTTATAAGCGGGTACGGGCCGAACATCGCGGCAAAGAACATAACCATTGCCTTGTTCGGCAGAAAAAGCGCCGCCAGAACAGCCGTTACGGCGTATGACATTGCGCCCCACGCCGTCCCGCCCCTTGCCGCCGCAAGCGCCACGCAAATCGCCGCCGCGCCGCAAAAGGAAAGGTCAAGCGGCGGTATAACCGCCGTCATCCACATAAACGCCACGGCCAGTCCCGCCATAACCGCGCTGAACGTAAGTTTCTTAGTATTCATGTAACCCTTTCCCCGACAACCGATTGTTAACTGTTCGTTGTTCGTTGTTAACTGGCATCAGTGGCAGCAGTCGCAAAGGCAGTCCGCGCACATAAGCGCCGTGCAGCACTGGCACAGGTCGCGCTCCGGGTTTCCGTAACTGTAACTGCTCCGCCCGCCATAGGTCGGCTCGCGCCGCGCGTATTGGAACGCCTGTTGGTATTCGGGGTTTGATGGGTCCATTGTGACGGCGTTGCGCCAGTTGGCCTGTGCCTCGTCAAACCAACCGCGCCGATAGGCGATGGCGCCGGTGAGGAAATACCACTCCGCGTCATGTGAAAACCCGGCAAGCATTGACTCTGCCTCGTCAAGGCGACCCTGATTTATAAGCTCGCGCACGGGCGCGTACGCGGCGGACCCGCTTCCGGGCGCACCCCATGCCCCGGCGTTTCCGCCGTATCTTCCGCGCGACGACGAACCGCCGCCGCCCTCGCGTTCGCGGACAATGGTGTCGTACGCCTGGTTGATTTGTTTCATTTTTTCTTGGGCGAGATCCTCTAACTCGTGGCCCGCGTACTTGTCGGGATGATACTTCGCCGCCTGTTCGCGGTACGCGCGCTTTATTTCGTCCATCGAGGCCTTTCTGTCAACACCCAGAACTGCGTATGGATCCATTGGAGTCCTCCGATCAACTTTGAAGCTTTTCAAATACGCGGTTTTCCGCCGCGGCAAGACCATAAAGAAGGATGTTTTCGACTATTGGCGTATAAGCGCCGCTTTCGTCCAAGTCAAGGGCTTCAAGCGCCGCCGAGCGGGACATCTCCAAAGTGCGGCGCATTTCCTCTTTAATCTCTTCCGTCATAGAGCCGCCTAGTCCGAAGCGCGCGGCAATGGGGTTATACAGTCCGCGGCGCATGTCTTCGGCAAAGTCGTCCGCGGCGTCGATAAGGTATACCCACCGCCCGACGTGGCGAAGCACCTCGGCGTGTACGCGTTTTGTACGCTCTCCGGTGTCCGAGCGCTCGGACAGGGCGGCAAGTATCCCGGAAAAAGCGGCGGCTGGCCGGTCAATCGACGCCGCCCGCTCCGCCTCCAGCGCCCCGAGGAGCTTAAGGTTTTCCCGCATAGCGGCGGCCGTTTCCGGAAGAAAGCGCGAAGCGCGGCGGTACGCCCTTTTCATCGCGGCAAGCCCGGTTCTTGCGGCCGCGCGCCCCCAGAAAGCGCTGTCGGCGGCATTGTCGCGCGCCTTCCCGTACGCAAGAAGAACCGTCGCGTCCGCCGCCGCCATAAGCGCCGGGTGCGCCGCCGCCGCACCGCGGCGTTTAAGCGGGTGTACGGCACAGCGCCTTTGGCGCGTTTCAAACGGTTCACGGGCAATCAGCACGGCGTAAAACACCATGTCATAACTTAACAGACTTCTATAGACCTGCCCGTATCTTTGCCCAAGCGCGCGGCATACGCCGCAGTATGCCGCCCTGAATATCTCAAAGTCCCCCTCTGCCAGACGCGCCTTGCACGGGCGGACATAACCCGTCATGTATCCGCGTCACCGCCGTCCGGGTCACTTTGCTCAATCGCGGTAATGTGAACGGTAACTCCGCCCCGCCGCTGAAGCCTGCGGTTTATCGCAAACACCGCCGCCACGGCAAAAAGCATACCAAGCGCGCCGGCAAGCGGGTGGAATATCCAGCCGATAAGGAACAGAACGACCGGAAGCAGGTATACAAGCGCCGCCAGTCTAAGGGTTTCCTTCGTACTGCCCTCGATTTGAACGCGGTCGCCCGCTTTCGCGCCGACTTTGTTTACGGCGGTGACAAAAATCATCTCCCGGCGGTCGGCACAGCCGGAACAGGTCGCGCATTTATCCCCGCACGCGCTTTCACGCGCCACGCGCACCGTGGCGGTGTTCGCGCCCGCAACCGACATTACCACCGCGCTGCCCGTCATGATCCTTCACCGTCTTCTTCCGAATAGCCGATTGGCGCAAGCATTACCGTAACGGTATGACTGCTTAATACACCGACATTCGTATCGGGCGGCGGCACAATCCTTGCCGGGAAGTCCGTCGGGGACATCGGGGTAAGCGTCACGTTCTCTAAATCTATCACCGCGGCGACGTTGCCGATGTTAAGTTTGCCAAGCGCCTCGTTCTGCCCCCGGAACCGGACGTTTAGCTGTTTTGTAAGGAAGTGAAGTTCATACCCCTCCGGCGGCGTATAATTGGGGGCTGAAATGTTTGTAATGTTTATCGGCCTTGACGGCACATTTTTAAGGATTACCGTCACATGAACCTCGGATATTCCGCTTACAAGCTCCATGCCGTTCGGCAGGACGATTGTGTGGTCGTACTCCCGCGTTTCAAAAAGTTCGGCAAGGTTAACGGTGTCAACGATATAGCTGTTAAAGGTGAGAAGCGGCTCTTCGCCGCCCGCGACTGTAATGCTGCCAAAGGAAAACCTTGCCTCGACGTCCCGCTCGGTAAGCCCCCCGCCCTCTATAAACTCAACCGTCAAAGGAATTTCTTTAAGTTGGGACACCGGAACCACAACATTTGTTGTTTCCGTGTCGAACTCCAGCAAATCGTTTATTATCCTCTCGCCGTTCCAGTCAATAAGGGTATAGCTAAGGTTCGCGTCAAACGCGTTGCTCCTTGGCTCTAATGCGCTTGGCGCGGTAACTTCCGCGTACTGGATACTGTTAAGAACCTTTTGCGGCCCGGTTATCGTAAGCACCGAAGGTTCAAACGAAGCCACGCCGCGCTTGTACCCCTCCTTAATCGGAATCTCCCCGTTAAGGCGGAACTCGACAGCTTTTTCTCCTCGGCTGTCCGTCGAGACACTGACGTAAACATTGTCGCCGCGAAGGACGACCACGCTGTCTGCCTGCGGACGCGGAAGATTTACCGTATAGGAAATGTTTTGATCTTCGCCAACACCCGTGATATTAGAAACATTAACCTCTGCCGAAACATTTTCTTCGTTCAGCACGGCAATGTCAGAGGTGCTTCCGCGGAAATTTATCCTTACCTGGGCGTCGTATTTTGTCACCATAAGGTTACGCGCCCTGAACTCGCCGTCCTCGCCGACGATGTTGACCGGGATATTAAGCGATACGGTAGTCTCGGGGTCGTTTACGGCGACAACATATACCCAAAGCCCAACAGAAATAAACAGGGAAAGAACCATCATTCCGACGTTGATCCCTTTGCCCCGTTTTTCATTTGTATTCTGCTTATCCATACTGCCCTATCCTTTATCAGCGTCGCGTCGCATGAAAAGTAACCTAGCACGCTGGAATATCGTTTTCTTCCCCTCTTCGCTGTCCGGTATAAGCGCCGAGCGAAGAAGCTTTTCAAGCGTTTCCGGCATAAGGTGGCGTTTTAGTATGCCCTCGGTCGCCACGGATATCGATCCGCTTTCCTCGCTTACTATGACCACCACCGCGTCGGAGTTTTCGCTCATGCCGATACCCGCGCGGTGACGCATACCCAATTCCTTCGATAAATGCGGGTTCGTCGTCAGCGGAAGCATGCATCCCGCGCCCGCAATCCGCGAGTCGCGCACTATAACAGCGCCGTCGTGCATGGGCGCTTTGGGAAAGAAGATGTTTTTAAGCAGTTCACTTGTAACAGAGGCTTCAAGCACAGTGCCGGTATTTATTACATCCTGAAGGCGAACCCGGCGCTCGAAAACTATAAGCGCGCCCTCCCGCGCCCAACTAAGCGCCTGAACCGCCTCGACGGTTTGAGTAATCGCCCTTTCGGCGCTGTCAGAACTGCCGCCGACGCGCGACGTGAGAAACCCCTGGAAACTTGTGCCGCCGATTTGCTCTAAAAGGCGGCGCAGCTCGGGCTGGAAGAGGATAATAACGGCGATAAGACCCACCTGAAGCGTGCTTTTCATAAGGAAGGTAATCACCTGAAGCGACAAAAGCTCGGCAATACCAAGCACAACAAACAAAACGACCACGCTTTTAAGGATGCTCATAGCCGTTGTATTCCGAAGGACATAGAACAGGAAATAGATAACGACAGCGACGATAAGAACGTCCAAAACGTCACCAAAATCTATCATTGTGACATACGTTTTAAGCGTTTCCCAATAATTCCGCAGCGCATCAATCATTTCGTCCGTCCCTCCTTTTGTGTTCGCGCAGTCAGTCAGTTACGGTAAGTCTATCATATCACAGACATTATTTCAATGAACATTTCTTAAATATTGCGTAAACATGGGTTGTAACATCATCGCGGCGTTGCCGCCGCAGCTCCCCCCTCCTTCTTCAAAGCCCCCGAATCACATCCGCGACGGACGCGGCAAGCGACTCGATTTCCTGTTTGTCCCGGCCTTCAATCATAACGCGCACAAGGTTCTCGGTACCCGAGGGACGCACCAGCACCCTTCCCGCCCCGCCAAGCGCGTCCTCCGCGCGGGCGACGGCGCGCAGCACGTCGGGGTGGCTTGCCGCCGCCGCGCGGTTCGCGGCGGAGACGCCGACGTTCAAAAGCACCTGCGGGTAAAGCGTAACCGCCCCCGCAAGCTCGGACAGCTTTGCTCCTGACGAGCCGAGAAGCGAAAGCAGTTTAAGGGCGGTAAGCTGGCCGTCCCCGGTGGTGGAGTGGCGCAGAAAAATCACATGGCCGGAGTTTTCCCCGCCAAGCGAGTAGTCCCCGGCCAGCATATCCTCTAAAACATACCTGTCGCCCACGGCGGCGGCGCGCAATTTTATACCCTGTTCGCGCGCCCAGACGGAAAGCCCGAAGTTGCTCATAACCGTGGCGACAAGCGTGTCGCCGTTAAGGCGTCCAAGACGCCGCTCTTCGCGCGCCAGAAGCGCGAGCATAATATCGCCGTTAAGCGGCGCGCCGCGTTCGTCAACCATAAGGCATCTGTCCGCGTCGCCGTCAAACGCGATACCCGCGTCATAGCCCCCTTCGCGCACAGCCGCGCAAAGCGCGGCAAGGTCGGTAGAGCCGCATTTGGCGTTTATATTTATACCGTCGGGCGACACGGACATAAAGTCGCAGCACGCAAGCGGAAGGCGGCGGAAAAGCGCCGGGGCGGTCGCCGCCGCCGCGCCGTTCGCGCAGTCAATAAGTATGTTAAGCCCGGCCACGTCGCCGCTTACCGCCGACAAAAGGTTTTCCTCGTATATTTCAAGCAGATCATGCGCGTTGCGCACGCGCCCGATCTCCGCGCCGGTTTTAAGTTTTACCCCTTCGTCCATAAGGCGCTCGACGCGCGCCTCGGTCGCGTCGGAAAGCTTATAGCCGCCGCCGCTGAAAAGCTTTATGCCGTTATACTCAAACGGATTGTGCGAGGCCGAGATCATAATGCCCGCGTCCGCGTTCTCCTTTACCAAATGCGCCACCGCCGGGGTCGGCGCGACGCCAAGCAGAACGGCGTCCGCGCCCGCGCTGGTGACGCCCGCGACAAGCGCCGCCTCCAGCATATCCGAGGAAACGCGCGTGTCCTTGCCGACATAGATAACCGCCCTGTGGGCGCACTCTTCCGCAAGCACCGTCGCCGCCGCCTGTCCGATACCGAAAGCTATACTGCAGTCAAGCTCTTCGTTGGCGATACCCCTCGCGCCGTCCGTTCCGAAGTATTTTCCCATTTCTCAATCCCCCCGTGATCGCCTTATCTCCCCAAAATAGACCCCCATAAACATATAGACCGCCGCCTGTGCCGCCTTTTCCGGCACTTCCCAGAAAAGGCTCTCCCCCGCCGCCATCGCCCCGGAAACTGTCTCGTATATCATAATAAGCGCCGCCGTTACCGCCGCCAGACTAAGGAACGGCATTATGAACTTAGGCGAAACGAAGGGTCGGTTTGTGATAAGCATCACAAGCACGCCCAAAGCCGCCGCAAGCGCCAGAACCCCGCGCGCCGCCACAAGCCTTGCCATCGCGTTTTCGCCGCCGGGCTGTTGGCCGAACGCGGCAAGCGTGTGCCGAAACTCAACGCCCGTCACAATCGCGAACGCGCACAGAAAAACGATTCTCCCCGCGACCGCGCTTTTTATATGCGCACCAAGCAGCACAAGGGCGCATACAGCCGCAAACACCGCGCTATTATACGTATACGCGCCCGCCGCCCAGATTGTTCCAACCACAGCCCCAATCAAAGACAGCGCAAGCGCGGCAATAAGCAGTATACGCCGCTTTCTTGCGGCATCGCGCAGCAATTCAGCCATTATCAATCGTCACCTCTAAAACCACCTTGCGGAGGGATGGGACGCATAAATGCCGCCCGGTGCGGGCGGTTGGGTTTTTCGGGCGCGCAATGCGCGCCCCTACAAAGCATCCCCCAATTATCAATTGTCAATTGTCAATTGTCCATTGTCAATTGCGTTCTGACGGATTATCGGCAAATTAAGGTGTCTGTACGCCTTTTCCGTCACACAGCGCCCGCGCGGGGTGCGTGTAAGAAAGCCCATCTGCATAAGGTATGGCTCGCACACGTCCTCAAGCGTCACGGCTTCCTCGCCCACAGTGGCGGCAAGCGTTTCACGACCCACCGGACCGCCGCCGTAGTTGCGTATAATCGACTCCATCATGCGCCTGTCCGTTATGTCAAGGCCAAGTTTGTCTATGTCAAGCCGCCCAAGCGCCATGTCCGCGACCTCGCGCGTGATGACGCCGTCGCCCCCGGCCTGCGCGAAGTCGCGCACGCGCTTCAGAATGCGGTTCGCGACGCGCGGCGTCCCGCGCGAGCGCGAGGCGATCTCCCACGCGCCGTCGTCCTGCGTGGGTATCTCCAAAATCCTTGCCGAGCGGCGCACAATCGTGGCAAGCTCGTCCGCTGTGTAAAGCTCAAGCAGTATCGGTATGCCAAGCCGGTCGCGCAGGGGCTTTTTGATTTGCCCCGCCCGCGTTGTCGCGCCGATAAGCGTAAACTTTTTAAGCGGAAGCGGCACAACGCGCGCCCCGGGGCCCTTGCCGATGATTATATCCACGCGGTAATCCTCCAGCGCCGGGTACAACACCTCTTGAACGCTTGCGTTAAGGCGGTGTATCTCGTCAACAAAAAGCACCTCGCGATCCTCAAGCCCGCTTAGAAGCGCCACTAGATCCGCGGGTTTCTCTAAAAGCGGGCCGCTTGTCACGCGGATGTTAACGCCCATCTCGTGGGCTATTACGTTGGCAAGCGTCGTTTTCCCAAGCCCCGGCGGGCCGTACAGAAGAACGTGGTCAAGCGCCTCGCCGCGCATACGCGCGGCCTTTATATAAACGCTTAAATTCTCTTTCGTCTTCTCTTGGCCGATGTACTCATTAAGCGTCTGGGGGCGCAGCGACGCGTCCGCGTCGTCGGTGCGCAGCAACGTCGGCGCTATGACCCGCTCGTCCTCCCCCGGATATCCGCCGCTTTGGTCGTCAAAATCTATTGCCATGTTTAACCGCCCTTCTTCTCCAGTTCAAGCAAAAGCCTTTTTTGCCCAAGTCCGCCGCCATATCCCGTAAGGCTTCCGTCCGCGCCGATAACCCGGTGGCAGGGGATAATTACGCTTATGGGATTATTATGGTTTGCCCCGCCCACGGCGCGCGCCCCGGAATCCAGTTTCCGCGCAAGCTGTCCGTAACTAAGCGTCGTTCCGTAGGGTATCTCGCAAAGCGCCGCGTAAACCCGCCTTTGGAAATCCGTACAGCGCAAATCAAGCGGCAGGTCAAAGCTTTCACGCTTTTTCGCGAAGTATTCTTCAAGCTGTGTCCCAAGCCTGTCCAACAGTCCGCCGTTCCGCGCCGCCGACAGGTTACTGCCGGGAAACCAACGGTTAAGCCACCGCTCTCCCGGCATTGAAAAGCCAAGATATGCCAAAGCGTCCCCCGCCATGACAGCGGTTAACTCCCCAACCGGCGAGGGATGGCGGTACGTGAAAAGCGTCATGGCGTTCTCCCACTCTCTTCTACGGCAGGGGTGGCGTTCCCGGTCGCCCACAGCTTTCGGGATTGCGGGCGGTTCGTGAATCGCCCTTACGGGGACGCGCCCCGTTGCATGATATTTTTTCCGGCATTATCTGACGGCGCTTGTGAAACAATACGGGCATGGAAGGGGGTGTCCGCGTGATTCCGTGTACGGGTAACTGCGTCTATCAGTCCGAGGGACAGTGCGTTTTGGAACATGCCGCGTCAAAGGGGCTTTCCGAGAAAGGCGGCTGCGGCTATATGGTTATCCCAACAGCGCCGCGAACTCCATCGCGTCCCGAATCGTCCTAGCGCGAAGCACCTCTATGCCGTCGGGACAAGGCATCTGCTTTGTCCCTTGTGCCGGTATGACCGCGCGGGTGAAGCCAAGCCTGGCGCATTCCGCAAGGCGCTGGGGAATGCCCGTAACGCTTCTTATCTCGCCCGCAAGGCCGATCTCACCGAACGACACAAGCCCGTCCGGCACCGGGGCGTCTTTCAGGCTGGACGCCATTGCCAGAAGGGCGGGCAGGTCGGCGGAAGGCTCGGCCACGCGAAGTCCGCCCACGATATTGAAGTAACAGTCCTGATTGCCCGCGAAAAGGCCGCCGCGCTTTTCCAGAACCGCGAGAAGAAGCATAGCACGGTTATAATCAAACCCGCTTACAGTCCGGCGCGGGTTGCCGAACGCGGTCGGGGTAAGAAGCGCCTGCATCTCGGCAAGCATGGGGCGCGAACCCTCCATCACACAGGCAACGCAGGTACCCGCCACGCGCGATGGCCGCCCGGCAAGAAGCATTTCCGACGGGTTCGGGACTTCCGCAAGCCCCTCGGAGCGCATTTCAAACACGCCGATCTCGTTGGTAGAGCCGAAGCGGTTTTTCTCGGCGCGCAGTACGCGCAGGAAATTGTGCCGCTCGCCCTCGAAATAAAGTACGCAGTCCACCATATGCTCAAGCACCTTAGGACCGGCAATCGCGCCCTCTTTATTGACATGTCCGATAAGGAACACGGTCATGCCGCCCTGTTTCGCAAGGCGCATAAGCGCGGACGCGCAGGCCTTTACCTGCCCAACGCTGCCCGGCGCGCTTGACAGTTCGGCGGAGTAAAGGGTTTGTATAGAGTCTATTATAAGTATGTCGGGCTTCGCGCTCTCCACGGCGGCAAGGATGCTTTCAATCTCGGTTTCGGCAAGCAAGTCAAGCCTGTCCACCCCAAGGCGCTCGCCGCGCAGTTTAAGCTGGCGCAGGGCTTCCTCGCCCGATACATAAAGCACACTGGCAAACCGTGTAAGGTCGCGGCATATCTGCATAAGAAGCGTGGATTTCCCGATGCCCGGCTCGCCGCTTATAAGGTTAAGCGAGCCGATTACCGCGCCGCCGCCAAGCACGCGGTCAAGTTCGCCAAGACCCGTGGATATCCGCGCCTCGCTTGCCACCGAGATATCCGCGATGGAAACGGGAACCGCCGCGCGGGACGGGGCGGCTTTCCGCGCCGGAGCTTCGTCCTGTACCGGGGCTTCCACGAACGTGTTCCACGCGCCGCAGGCCGGGCATCTGCCCAGCCATTTGGCGTTTTCATGCCCGCATTCCGAACAGAAAAAACTACTGTTTCGTTTCGTTTTCAGTCATTATCACCCATTCTGTCATCGTTATTGACAGCACTGCGGCCAGTTTAGTCTGATATTCCGCGTCGCGCAATTTGGCCTCCTCCGCCGCGTTTGACAAAAATCCGCATTCGACAAGCGCCCCCGGAATATCCGTTTCGCTTAGAAGAATCACGTCAAGCGTTTTGGGTTCGCGTCTGTTTTCCGGGTCAATGCGAAGGCGCAGTGAATCCTGTATGTGCTTGGCAAGCGCGACGCTTTCGGGCCGCTTGTTAGAGAATACCTGCGCGCCGTAATAGCGCGAATCGGTAAACTTATTCTGATGTATGGAAAGCATCACCGCGTTCGGCACACTGTTGGCAAGCGCCGCGCGGTTGCGCAAGTCCGTTTGCTTTTTCGCGCGCAGCGTAAGCGCGTCTGGGTCATGCAGCGATGTGTCGTCCGTCCGCGTCATAACCGTCGGCATTCCAAGAAACCGCAGGAACAGCTCTGTCCTAAGCGCGATTTCAAGGTTATAGGCGCTTTCAAGGCGTCCGCTCGGCGCCGACGCTCCCCCGTCCACGCCGCCGTGTCCGGCGTCTATAACGACCGTTGCCGGCTGCTTGCGCAGGGCGTATCCCCCGCCGCTCTCCCCCGCCGACACCGCGTAATAAGGCGCGTCCGCGCCAATGCCCGAAACAAAGTACCCCATAAGCGCGACAATCGCCATCGCGCACAGTACGGCGGCGGAAACGCGCCTGTTCCTAAACATCCAAATCCCCTCCCTTTGTTTCATATGAGAGAACCGGACAGGACATTCACCAATTAATATACCAAACTGCGCCAAACGCGTCAACTGTTTGCGCGGTCAAAACCACGGCAAACGCATGAATGCCCAATTTGCACAGACTAAATGTAGGGGCGGTCGTCCCCGACCGCCCGTAACCCCGGAAAATCCCGCAGGCACGGGCGACCGAGGACGGTCGCCCCTACATGAGGATGCCGGTTTTTTGTGCATTTTGTATCTTCATGCGTCAGCCGTACGGTCAAAACACCCGTCCGCCCTCGGTCGTGCGTCGCGCCCTAGAGTATAATGCAGATAAGTCCGCCGCTGCCCTCGTTGATGATACGCTGAAGGGTTTCCTGAAGTTTGTGGCGGGCGTCGTCGGGCATACGCTTGACTTTGCCGGACATGCCCTCGTTTACAAGCTCGTGAAGGGATTTCCCGAAGATGTTGCTGCTCCAAAGCCTTTCGGGCTGGTCGTCGAACTCGGCAAGCATGTAGTGGATTAAGTCCTCGCTTTGCCGCTCGGAACCCATTATCGGGTTAACCTCGGTTTCTATGCTTGCGCGTATCATATGTATGCTTGGCGCGCTTGCGCGCAGGCGCACGCCATAGCGTCCGTTCTGCTTGACGATCTCCGGCTGTTCCAGTTTAAGTTCGTCCGGGCCGGGCATCACAATGCCATAACCGTTCTCGCGCACCTCTTTAAGCGCGGACTCGATTTTGTCATACTCGGTCTTGACGTGGCTTAGACCCGACAGAAGTTTAAGCAGGTCGCCGTCGTCTGCGATTTCAAAGCCGCTTTGCTCGCCAAGGGTTTTATAGAACAGCTCGCGCGGAAGCTCTATGGCCGCCTCGGCCATGCCCGTGCCAAGCTGCATCGGGCCGCCGCGCACAAAGGAGATGTCCGGGTAGTTTTTAAGCTTTTCCAGTACGCCGTCAACGTCGCGCAGCTTGCTCATCCCGCAGGAGGACTCAAGCATAGCGCCGTAGATTCCGGCCTTTATCGGGTGGTCAAGCGGAAGCGCGTCCACCCACGCGGGCAGATGGAAGCCAAGCGACTCGATCGGGAACTCGAACAGCACGCCGCGAAGTATCTTTGTCACGTCCTCTTCGCCAAGCTCAAGGCAGTTGGCGGAAAGGCAGGTAACGCCGTGGTTAGAGGTAATCTCCTCGCAGACCGTCTGGGCAAGCGGCGAGGTCGGATAGGCGGAATTGACAAGCACCATAAATGGCTTGCCAAGGGTTTTAAGCTCTTCAATCACGCGATCCTCCGCGGGCTTATAGTCCTCTCTGGGGATGTCGGTGATCGTACCGTCCGTCGTGATGACAAGGCCGATTGTGGAATGCTCCTGAATCACTTTGCGCGTGCCGAACTCCGCCGCCTCGGTCATGGGAATCTCGTTTTCAAACCAAGGGGTCGTCACCATGCGCGGAAGCCCGTTCTCCCACTGTCCGACGGCGCTGTCAACCATATAGCCGACGCAGTCGATAAGCCGCACACTCATAAGCGCCTCGTTGCCCATGTCAAGCTCGACGGCTTCCTCGGGGACGAATTTCGGTTCGGCGGTCATAATCGTTTTACCGCTGCCGGACTGCGGCAGCTCATCCCGCGCGCGTTCGCGCCGGAACTCGTTGCTCATGGCCGGGAGTACAAGGCACTCCATAAACCGCTTGATAAAGCTGCTTTTACCCGTACGCACGGGTCCCACAACGCCAATGTAGATGTCGCCGTCCGTACGCTTCGCGATATCCTCATATATGCGTGTATCCACGAGTGTATCAAGGCGTGTATCCAAACCTAATTCCCCCTCCAAGATGATTGTACAAGGCAATATATGAGGCTTGGACTTCGAGTAGAACACTTTATCCCAAACGCCGCCTTAAAAAGACCCGTCGGCAGGCGGCGAGGGAGGACGGTCGCGCCGGGCGGGGCGGGCAATTAGTGAATCGCCTCTACAAACCGCTTCCCGCTTTGATATAATTTGTCGCTTTACCGACACCGACTTTTTCTATGCGTAAAGGCAAGCAAAATGGCGGGTTACATGCACATCAAAACCTGATTTCAAACGCCCTTTTTGAGTCCCCGTCAAACCCCAGCGATTCATAGAAGCGGTGTGCTTCTTTGCGCTTAACCCCGCTTTGCAAAACAACTTTATAGCACCCGCGCTCTTTGGCAAAGTCAACCGCCGCGCTTATTAGTCCGCGCCCGACCCCTTGGCGGCGGCAGTCAGCGGCGACTACGACGTTTTCGACAAACCCGACGGGCGAGCATTGCCTTGACATGTTCGGGATTATCGCGATATAGCAAGTCCCTTTAACGCAAGTGTCATCGGCGGCGACGAAGTAAGTTACGCCGCTTTTGCCCGCCTTTTCAAAAACGGCACAGGCTCTGCTTTTGTCAATCGGCGGGTCAAGGGGATTCAGCTCTTTATACAGTGCGAGTATTTGCGGTATGTCTGCGCGCGTTGCTTTCCTTACAATTATACTCATTCGGGTTTCGGCCTTTCTGTAACCTCGGCGGCGCTTTCCGGCACTTTATAAAAGGTTAATAGGTATCACCTTATCGCTGTCTTTCAGAGTGGCGAGGCTGTCATACAAACAGATCACTCCTCCCTGTCCCCGCCGCGCCGTTCCAGCTTTGTCAAGCAGCGCGAACTTCGCGGCGTCGGATTTCTGCGGATCCGCATGTTTTTTGATTTCAAGCGGGTATAAGATTCCGGCGTCCTCGATAAGCAAATCAATCTCGCCGCCGTCGCGGTCGCGGTAGAAGTACAGCGGCAAATCAAGAACTCCCCTGTTGCTATAGCTTTTAAGGATTTCGCCAATCACAAAGGTTTCAAAAAACGCCCCGGCCATCGCGCCATTCTTCAGAACCTCCGGCGTGTTCCACCGTGTGAGATACGCCGCGAGTCCCGTGTCCAAAAAGTACAGTTTTGGGGTTTTAACCGTTCGCTTGGTGATGTTGCCGTGGTACGGCTTCAACAGAAGAATCAGATTTGACGTAACCAAAATCGACAGCCAGCGCTCTGCCGTCGGTTGGCTGATTCCAACGTCGCGCGCAAGCGACGCTACGTTCAGAAGCTGCCCCGTACAGCTTGCCGCGACCGTCATAAACTGCATGAACTTAACCTCGTCGCCAACCTGCGCCAAATCGCGAACGTCACGCTCGATATAGGTTCTGACATAGGCTGCATAGAACATGTGCCAGTTAAATTCGGGGTTGGCGCAAAGCTCTGGAAAGCTTCCGCGATGGATGATGTTCCAGACGTCTGAGTAGGAAATGTCGGCCTTATCCCGTTGGCGATCAGCAAAATACCCGTCAACAGGCAGAAACGGGTCGCGGAACGCCACGCCATACAGCTCTCGCAAAGAAAGCCCCGGCAAATTGAGTATACCAAGCCTTCCCGCAAGCGATTCCCCAACGTTTTTCATCATCTCAAACTGTTGAGATCCGGAAAGATAAAACTGCCCCTTTTTCTTGCCCGCGTCCAGAATGATCTTAATCTGCGGGAACAGATTCGGCGCGCGCTGTACCTCGTCCACAAACACGGGCGGCGGATTATCCTTGAAGAACGTCCCACTTTGCCGGTCTGCGTTCATAAGCTGCAGCGCGTCATCCAAAGTGACATACCCCGCCGCGTGATCACCGAAGCCGCAAATCTCTTGAAGAAGCGTTGTCTTTCCTACCTGACGCGCCCCCGTGACAAGTACCGCGCCGAACATCTTTGACAGAGTGCGAATCGCATCGTCCGCGTGACGTGAATAGTACAAAACACAACCTCGCTTTCCGGCTATATTAACATTCAATATTATTATAGCCGTGGATTGGTCGTTGTCAACCCTTTTACGATAAACTGGACACGCGCGCAAAAAGGGCGTATACTCACTGCGGTGTCCCACAAAGTAAGAATACGTCAGATAAGCGAGGCGGAGACATGAAAACATCTGTGTCCAAAACGGCTTTACTAATCGCAATATCAATGCTTCTTCTCGCGCTTCTGCCGGGCTGCGGCGTTTCAAGCGCGCCGGAACAGAACGCGGACGGCGAAACGCTTACGGTATACTTTATCGACGTTGGCCAGGCGGACAGCATACTCGTTTCATGCGGCGGGCAGAACATGCTTATTGACGGCGGCAACGCCGAAGACTCCGACCTTATCTATGCCTTTCTGAGGGATCACGGCATAGAGCGGCTTGACTACCTTGTCGCAACCCACGCGCACGAAGACCATATCGGCGGTCTTCCGGGCGCGCTTAATTACGCGCAGGCCGGCACTGCGTTTTGTCCCGTGACCGAGTATAACAGCAGGGTGTTTCAAAACTTCGTCAAGTATCTTGACGACCATGGCGTAAGCATCACCGTACCCAAGCCCGGCGACACATTCACGCTTGGCGGCGCGGAGGCGGCAGTTGTCGGGCCGATAAACCCGTCAGACGACCCGAACGCCACGTCCATTGTTATAAGGCTTACATACGGCGGCACAAGCTTCCTTTTCGCGGGCGATGCGGAGAGGGCGGAGGAACAGGATATACTTGACGCGGGATACGAACTCTCCGCCGACGTGCTGAAGGTGGGGCATCACGGAAGCGAAACCTCGACCTCTTATGCGTTTCTGCGTGAAATCATGCCCGAGTACGGCGTAATTTCCTGCGGCGAGGACAACTCCTACGGGCATCCCCACGACGAAGCCATGTCGCGTCTGCGCGACGCCGACGTAACGCTGTACCGCACCGACATGCAGGGTACGGTTATTTGCGTAAGCGACGGGGAGAACATCACTTTCAGCACCCAGCGCAACAGCGGCGCGCTTACCAATCCGTCGGCGGAAGCGTCTGCCCCGGAATACTACATCGGGAACATAAACTCGCATAAATTCCACCGTCCGGACTGTTCGGGACTGCCCGCCGAAAAGAACAGCGTAGTATTCGCCGAGCGGTCAGAGGCCGTGGGCGCGGGCTATACGCCATGCGGTATATGCTCGCCGTGATTTCTGCCCGCTGCGCGACGGCTTCTACACGATGCCGCTTACGTCAAAATTTCCGGCCTGAACATTCTTTGACTTGAGTTTCAATGTCTTTTCGGGCGGACGTCCAAGTATGGACGCGCATTTTCTGACACAGCCGCGAAGCCCCATCAGTCCGCAGGTTACAACCAAATCATAGCGCTTTATTCCGGCTTTGTTCTTAAATATGTACTGCGTCATTGGTTCGGAAAGCGAAAACGCCCAGACAGGCGAAAGGAGAATCACCCGTTCGTACTCCGCGGGATTCCGGGTATGCGAAGTCGTCTTTGCCCCTTCGTCATACTTCAGTTCGTCATAATCAAAGTCCTTCCCTTTGACCAAATCCTTGGCAACCTTGGCCGTTGTGCCGGTTTTGGAATAGCAGACGACAAGTGTTTTCATAAGACTGACGCCCCCAATATTTTACTTCACGCTGCGCCATCTTTCCGCAATCTCATGCGGATAAGGGCAGCGCGGCACGCCCATTATAGCACCGCGGCCTTGTATGTCAAGCGGCTTTTTACAGTGCGCGGACGGCACGGTTTTTCGGGGCAAAACCACCCCGCGACCGCGCCGTCTGCGGACAGCGAAAGGCGCGCGGGCAGCATTGCCGTCAGACTGTAAGGCCGCCCCTGTGTTCAGGGGCGGCCTTGATTGTTCAGTTGGAGGCGCCACCCAGACTTGAACTGGGGAATCAGGGTGTTGCAGACCCTTGCCTTACCACTTGGCTATGGCGCCTTATCGCGAAGCTGATGATACCATATATGCCCTTCCGTGTCAATCACAAAAAAGCGCCTTCAGCAAAGTACCTAATTATGCCAATTTCCGAAATAAATTAAGCCCAAAACCAATTAGAAAATGGCTTGACACAAGAGCGGCCCTCGGGTATAATGCCGTTCAAGGGCCCTTAGCTCAGTTGGTCAGAGCGGTCGGCTCATAACCGATTGGTCCCGGGTTCGAGTCCCTGAGGGCCCACCACCTAATATACCGAAGCCCGCGACACGAAGTTTACTTTTCGGTCGCGGGCTTCGGTGTTTCTTGTGCTTGTTGTCGTTATAAACTACTTACGCTTTACCTGAATATTTTTCTGGCAATCCCCGACGTGACATGGTATAATACCCGTGCAGCGGATATTATCTTCTAAAGATATACCATTTCGCGTTCGCGAACCGGCATCTGCGATGCCTATGGTATAATGATGTTGGAGGGGTGACGCCGTGTCAAAGCTCAAATACACGTTCAAGACAGATACCTTGTTCAAACTGCTGTTCGGCGTCAAGTACCCGCAACTGCTGAAGAAACTGGTCGCCGTTCTGCTCGGTATTCAACCAGAGAGAGCATCGGGCAGTTTGAGGTGCGAAACCCGGAGATGCCGCCGGAGGTTCTCGGAGAAAAGTTCTGCCGCCTAGACATCAACATGGAAGTGGACGGACAACGTCTGGACTTAGAGGTACAAGTAGATAACGAAGGCGACTATCCAGAGCGGGCGCTTTACTACTGGGCGAGGGAATACTCATCGGCACTGAAGTCGGGCGATGACTATCTGCTCCTGCCGAAGACGATTGTCATCAGCATCGTTGCGTTCGAAATGTTTGACTGTGAAGAGTTTCACTCAGAATTCAGGCCGCTTGAAGTCAAACGCCACACACCGCTTACCGACCGGATGAGTTTGCGGTTCTTCGAGTTACCCAAACTCCCTAAAACGGTAGGCAAGGAAAACAGGCTTGAACTGTGGCTTTCATTGTTCCGTGCGAACACGGAGGAAGAATTGGCTGAAATCGAAGCATTGGGGGTGCCAGA
>JAISVI010000005.1 GCA_031271665.1 Oscillospiraceae bacterium | reverse complement strand
TGGGCCGACAAGCGCTTTAAGGGCAAGCCGCGAAAGACCGCGCAGCAGCCATCCCCACCCACAGACGAAGCCGAGTAACTAAAAACGCGGTGAGCGGGACATGCGCCCCGCTCGTTTTTGCTGCTATTTGTGTGATTTTTGGAAAACTTTTATAAAAATGTTTCAATATCTCTTGACACAGCGAATACAATGGTGTAGACTTATACCAAACATTTTATTTTATGGTAAAAAGCAATTGGAGATTGAAAGGAGAGCAATATGACTGAACATATTGGACGCCTGGGAAAACTGCGCCGAATGTCGCCGCCCGCCCCTGTACGCTATGGGATGCTTTTCATCGGCATCTTCATTGCGACTCAAGTTCTATGGGATATCCTTGGCATAATCGAAAGTATTTTTCGGTTAAACTTTTTCCCTGTTACCGGTTACATAGTCGATGGGACGTTTTTAAGCGTTCCCTTGGTGCTTGGGGTGCTTGTTTTCCGGCTTCTCAACAAAGAGAGATGCCGTATAAATCCCATCAAATTGACAGCCGTTGCGCTTGCCGGCGAAGTTCTCTTCCAGTTGTGCCGCCGCTTGGTGTTTTACTTTGAAATCCCCTTTGCTGCCGCCCTTGGGCTTGAGGTTTTTGCCGTTTTGTTGGGCGCATTTCTTTTCGGCTTTGCGATTTTCTTTGCCGGGCGGGGGAAGCTGTCCGGCAAGCTTATTACGCTTAAATCCGTATTGGCGGTTGTTTGTATTGCTCTTCTCGCGGGTTTTGGGGCTTATTTCTACAGCGCGTCTCTGTCCCTGAAATACCACGAGATCAGGTTGTATCAGTATCAAAACTTATTTTTGGCCTTCAAAGAATTTATCCTTGTCCTCGCGATGTACTTCGTCGTGCTTTGGGCTGACAAGCGCTTTAAGGGCATCCCGCTAAAGACCGCGCAGCAGCCATCCCCACCCACAGACGAAGCCGAGTAACCAAAAACGCGGCGAGCGGGGCAAGCGCCCCGCTCGTTTTAATTTGATTTGATGTTCACTAAATATTTACATTGCGGCGCTTGCCATTGCCGGGGGATTATGGTACAATGCGCAAGCAGAACAGCGCCTTGCTGACGGCGGCGGACGTTTGCCCCGTCAACGGGGCGTTTATCGCGTTTATTTGGCTTTGGGAGGACAAGACGTGAGGATACTGTTTAGGTATATGAAGCCCTTCGCCGCCTTGCTGGCGGTCTGCGTGGCGCTTCTGTTCGGCCAGGCGATGAGCGACCTTAATCTGCCCAACTATATGTCAAAAATAGTGAACACGGGTATCCAGCAAAACGGCGTAGAGCGCGCCGCCCCGTACGCTTTGGACGCCGGAGTCTATAATTTGCTGACGGGGGTTCTTGACGCGTACGGGCGCGCGCTTTTTGAAAGGCACTATACGGCGGTAAACGCGGCGGATACGGCGGAGGGCATGGACTGGCTTCCGGGCGCGAACCGTTCGCTTGGCGATACATACGGCGAGATGCTCCCCGGCGCGCAGGGCGCTTTGTACGTCCTTAAAGGCGCGCCAAGCGAACAGGAGCTTGCGCAAATCGACCGCGCCATGGGTATTGCGGCGTGGACGCTTATAAACGCGCTTGATACTGTTTCACCGGACTCCGGCGCGGAGGGCGCGGAGGGCGGCGGTCTGTCCGAGCTGGACGGCGAGGCTTTGTCGCGTCTCCTGCCGGTACTCGCCGCGCTTACGCCCGCGCAGATCGAGGAGGCGCGCGAACGCGCGCGTACTCTTGACGACATGCTTCTTACGCAAAGCGGCACGATGTTCACGGGCATGTTTTACACCCAACTTGGCGTGGACATGGGGGCTTTGCAAAGCGCCTATATCTGGCGGATCGGCCTTCTTATGCTTCTTATCGCGCTTCTGGGCGGCGCGGCCACCATTCTTGTAAGCCTTATTTCGTCGCGTATCGCGGCGGCGGCGGCGCGCGACATCCGGCGCGACGTTTTCGGCAAGGTGCAAAGCTTTTCCGCCGCCGAGATGGACAAGTTCTCCACCGCCTCGCTTATCACGCGCACCACGAACGATATAGTGCAGCTTCAGATGGTGATGACCTTCGGGATACGCATGGTCTGCTACGCCCCGATGATGGCAATCGGCGGCGTTATTATGGCGGTAAGCAAGTCCACCTCGATGACCTGGCTTATCGCGGCGGCCTGCGCGCTGCTTATCGTCCTTATCCTGATTGTGTTCGCGCTTGCCATGCCTAAGTTCAAGGCCATACAGAAACTTGTGGATAAGCTTAACCTTGTCTCCCGCGAAAGCCTTACCGGGCTTCTTGTAATCCGCGCCTTCGCGGCGCAGGGTCACGACAGGGCGCGCTTTGACGGCGTGAACAAAGAACTTACCGGGGTAAGCCTTTTCATAAACCGCGTTATGGTGCTTATGATGCCCATAATGATGCTTATAATGAACGGCATGTCGGTTTACATCATCTGGAGCGGCGCGCACCAGATCGCCGCGTCCCAGCTTCAGATCGGCGACATGATGGCCTTTATCCAGTACGCGATGCAGATTATTATGAGCTTTTTGATGATCTCGATGATGTTTATCTTTATCCCCCGCGCCGCCGTCTCCGCCGAGCGCATACGCAAGGTGCTTAACACAGTAAGCTCCGTCTCCGACCCGGAGAACCCCGAAGAGTTTGACCCCGGCCAGCGGGGCGTCGTTACGTTTAAGGACGTATGCTTCCGCTATCCCGGCGCGGAGGAGGATGTGCTTGGCGGCATAAGCTTTACCGCGCGCCCCGGGGAAACGACCGCGATTATCGGCTCGACCGGCTCGGGCAAATCCACGCTTGTAAATCTGCTTATGCGCTTTTACGACGTCACGGGCGGTTCTCTCACCGTCGGCGGCGCGCAGGTAAGCCGCGTACGTCAATGCGATTTAAGGGACAGGATAGGCTATATCCCGCAGAAGGGGCATCTTATGTCCGGCACGATACGCACAAACCTTGCCTACGGGCGGCCGGACGCCACGGACGAAGAGCTTGAGGACGCGGCGTCGGTGGCCCAGGCGCTTGAGTGTATAAACGAAAAGCCCGAACGCCTTGACGACCCCATAAGCCAGGGCGGCACAAACGTGTCCGGCGGGCAGAAACAGCGCCTTTCGATTGCCCGCGCGCTTGCGAAAAAGCCGGATATCCTTATTTTTGACGACGCTTTCTCCGCGCTTGACTTCAAAACCGACCTCGCCCTGCGCCGCGCGCTTAAACAGCGCGCGGACTCCGCCACCGTCATCATTGTGGCCCAGCGTGTCAGTACGATTTCCTCCGCCGAGCAGATTATCGTGCTTGACAACGGAAGGATTGCCGGAATAAGTACGCATGACGAACTCTTGCGCGGCTGCGCGCAGTACCGCGAGATTGCCGCAAGTCAGCTTTCAGAGGAGGAGCTTGCGTTATGAGTAACGACCAAAGGAAGGGCGCGCCCGAGCGGGGGCAAAGGCGTCACGGCGGCCCGGGGATGATGGGTCCCGTTGAAAAGGCGAAGGATTTCAGGGGTTCGATAAAGAAGCTTCTGAACTATATCGCAAGGCATATTCGCAAGGTCATATTCGTATGGGTACTCGCGGCGGTTTCGGCGGTGCTTGCCGTGGCGGGGCCAAAGGTGCTTGGCGGCGCGACCAACAAGCTTGTCGAGGGCATACAGGCCACCATTTCCGGCACGGGGGGCGTTGACTTCGGGGCTATCGGCGCGATACTGCTTACCGTGGCCGGGCTTTACGTGCTTTCCGCCCTGCTTATGTATATACAGGGGTTTATTATGAGCGGCGTCAACATGAAGGTAAGCTATCAGCTTAGGAAGGATATTAACGAGAAGATACACCGCCTTCCCATCTCCTATTTCGACAAGACCACCCACGGCGAGGTGTTAAGCCGCATCACAAACGACGTTGACACCATAAGCCAGAACCTTGGGCAAAGCGTAACCCAGCTTATCGCCGCCGTGGCCATGCTTATCGGCTCGCTTGTGATGATGCTTTCTATAAGCGTCCCGCTTACGCTTATCGCGCTTTTAATCATGCCGCTGTCCGGGGTGTTCGTCGTGGCGGTGGTAAAGGCCTCGCAGAAGCATTTCGTCGCCCAGCAGGCGACTTTGGGTCATATCAACGGTCACATCGAAGAGGCGTACGGCGGTCACAATATCGTAAAGGCCTTCGGCCGCGAGAAAGAGTCCGCCGAGACCTTCGACCTTCACAATAAAAAACTTTATGCCTCCGGGTGGAAAAGCCAGTTTCTGTCCGGGCTTATGATGCCGATAACGGGCTTTATCGGAAACCTTGGATATGTGGCGGTCTGCCTCGCGGGCGGGTATTTCGCCGTGAACGGCGCCATGACGGTTGGCGGAATCCAAAGCTTTATCCAGTACGTGCGTACCTTTACCCAGCCCATGAGCCAAATTGCCCAAATCTCCAACGTCCTTCAGCAGACCGCCGCCGCCGCCGAGCGCGTTTTCGCGTTCCTTGGCGAGGCGGAAGAAACCGCCGACGCGCCCGACGCGCTTGACATCCCCGAAAAGAGCGGCGAGGGGCGCGACGTCCTTTTTGAAAACGTCCGCTTCGGCTATGACCCGGAGAAGATAATAATAAACGACTTCTCCGCGCATATAAAGCCGGGGCAGACGGTGGCCATAGTCGGGCCGACGGGCGCGGGCAAAACAACCGTCGTGAAGCTGCTTATGCGCTTTTACGACCTGAGCGGCGGGTCGATAAGCGTGGGCGGGCAGGATATTACACGCTATCGCAGGAACGACTCGCGCGCGATTTTTGGCATGGTGCTTCAGGATACCTGGCTTTTCAGCGGCACTATCGGCGACAATATCCGCTATGGACGCCCGGACGCAAGCGACGTGGAAGTGCAAAGCGCCGCCGCCGCCGCCCAGGCGGATCACTTCGTGCGCACCTTGCCGGACGGCTATAACATGCAGCTTAACGAAGAGACGGGTAACGTGTCCCAGGGGCAGAAACAGCTTTTGACCATCGCCCGCGCCATACTGGCGGATCCGGAGATCCTTATCCTTGACGAGGCGACCTCAAGCGTGGATACGCGCACCGAGGCGCTTATCCAAAAGGCCATGAAGAACCTTATGAAGGGCCGCACAAGCTTTATAATCGCGCACCGCCTTTCCACGATACGAAACGCCGACCTTATCCTTGTAATGCGCGACGGCGACATCGCCGAACAGGGCCGGCACGAAGAGCTTATGGCGAAAAACGGCGTCTATGCCGAGCTTTATAACAGCCAGTTCGCCTCGTAGCATATTCGGGCGCGGTGTGCTATAATATCCGCAGGAAGTAGGGGGCGTGAGAATGAAAATATCCGAAATACTTGCCAAAGGAAAAGTCACCGTATCCTGCGAGCTTTTCCCGCCCAAGCACGGGGACATGCTTGGTGACGCGAAGGAAACCGTACGTCAAACGGCGCGGCTTGGCCCGTCGTTTATAAGCGTAACCTACGGCGCGGGCGGCGGCACAGGGCGGCATACCGCAAGCCTTGCGGAAGAGGCGCAGAACGTCTGCGGGGTCACGGCCTTGGCGCACCTTACCTGCGTATCCTCAAGCCGGGAGACGGTAAGGGGCGCTTTGACGGAGTTTAAGTCGCGCGGGATTGAGAACATACTCGCCCTGCGGGGCGACATACCCCCGGGAGAGCAGTTCCCCGCCGCCGGGCAGTACAGCCACGCAAGCGAGCTTATGCGGGAAATCCGCGATTTCGGCGGCTTCTGCGTGGGCGGCGCGTGCTATCCCGAAGGGCATCCGGAGTCCGAATCGCTTCAAAAGGATTTGGACAGCCTTAAAATCAAGGTCGAAAGCGGGTGCGAGTTCCTTACGACCCAGATGTTTTTCGACAACAATATACTTTACGGCTTTCTGTACCGTCTGCTGCGCGCGGGTATTGATGTGCCCATTGTCGCCGGGATAATGCCCGTCACCGACGCCAGGCAGATTTCCCGCATAATAAAGCTTTCAAACACGGCGCTTCCGGCGCGTTTCCGGGCGATAACCGACCGCTTTTCGGATAACCCCGCCGCCATGAGCCAGGCGGGCGTGGCCTATGCCACCGAGCAGATCATCGACCTTATCGCCAACGGCGTGGAACATATCCACATTTACACGATGAACAAGCCCGCCATCGCCGGCGGGATTATGGGCAATATATCGGAAATCTTTAGATAAGGCGCTGTAAAACCCCGTGTTATGGTTCGGCGTAGCCGAACCATAACGAGCGCAGGCTCGCGAACAGGCGGCTATGCCGCGGTATCGCGAACCGGAGCGGGGGGTTTTACAGGTGACTGGAGGATCGGAGGGTGCGGCGTTGGACTTTTTAAGCGTGCTTGGGAAAAAGCGCCTTGTCTTTGACGGCGCAATGGGAACCGCACTTCAGGAAAAGGGGCTTGAAGCCGGCGCGCTTCCCGACCTTTGGAATATAACCAACCCAAACGCCGTGCTTGAAACGCACAGGGCGTTTGTCCGCGCGGGCTGTGATATTATAACGGCGAACACATTCGGCGCGAACGGCCTTAAACTCGCCGGGACGGGCTTCGACACGGCGGGCGTGGTAAGCGCGGGCGTCGCGCTAGCCAAGAAGGCCGCCATGAAAACCGGGGCGTTCACGGCGCTTGACGTCGGCCCGACGGGGAAACTGCTCGCCCCGCTTGGAAGCCTTGACTTCGAGGACGCGGTTTCCCTCTTCGCGGAAACCGTCGCCGCCGGGGCGCGGGCGGGCGCGGATGTTATCCTTATAGAAACCATGTCCGACACGTATGAAATCAAGGCGGCGATGCTTGCGGCAAAGGAAAACTCGGATTTGCCCGTGATTGTCACCTTCACCCCCGGCGAGAACGGCAGACTGCTTACCGGCGGTGACATACTCGCCGCTGTGACGCTTATCGAGTCCCTTGGCGCGGCGGCGCTTGGCCTTAACTGCGGACACGGCCCGAAGCAGATGAAGTCGCTTTTACAAGAGCTTGCGGGGTACGCAAGCATCCCCGTCCTTGTCCAGCCCAACGCCGGAATGCCCCGTCTTGCGGACGGGAAGACGGTGTACGACGTCGGGCCGGAAGAGTTCGCCGGGGATATGGCCGAAATCGCCGCGCTGTGCCAGCTTATCGGCGGGTGCTGCGGCACAACGCCCGCGCATTTGGCGGCGGCGGTCAGTTCCTGCCGGGACGTCGCGTTCACCCCCGCCGCGCCGAAAAGCTTTACGTGCGTGTCCTCTTACGGGAAAGCGGTGATGTTCGGCGGCAAAACCGTTATCATCGGCGAGCGGCTTAACCCCACCGGCAAGCTTCTTATGAAACAGGCTCTGCGTGATGGGGACATGGACTACATCTGCCGGGAAGGACTTTCGCAAATTGAACACGGCGCGGAAATCCTTGACGTGAACGTGGGACTGCCCGAGATTGACGAGTGCGCGCTTCTGTCGCGCGCCTGCGAAAGCCTGCAGGCCGTCACCTCAACGCCCCTTCAGATAGACACCGCAAACCCCTTGGCGGCCGAGCGCGCCCTGCGGCGCTATAACGGAAGACCCCTTCTTAACTCCGTAAGCGGGAAGGAGGAGTCGCTTGACCAGACCCTTCCTCTTGCCAAAAAGTACGGCGCGGCGCTTGTGGCGCTTACTCTGGACGACGCCGGTATCCCCGAAACCGCCCAGGGGCGCGTGCGCGTTGCGCAGAAGATAATCGAGAGAGCCGAAAAGGCGGGCATTCCAAAAAAGGACATTATCTTTGACGCGCTTACCATGACGGTAAGCACCGGCGCGGACAACGCGAAAATAACGCTTGAAGCGGTGCAGTACCTTCGCCATACGCTTGGGGTAAACACCGTTCTGGGCGTGTCGAACGTTTCGTTCGGCCTTCCTGAAAGGCAGCGCATTAACGCGGCGTTCTTCACCCTCGCGATGGGGAACGGATTAAGCGCGGGTATCGTAAACCCCTTGGAAAACGCGATGATGGACGCCTATTACGCGTATAACGCCCTTAACGGCGCGGACGACGCGTTTGCCGGGTATATCGGGCGCTTCGCCGGGCAAGACGCCGCCGCCGCGCCGCCGAAAGAGGAGAAGAAGGCCGATTTGTTCGGCGCGATAGTAAGCGGCCTTCGGGAAAAGGCCGGGGACGCGGCGCGCGAGCTTGCGAAGAGTTTAACCCCGATTGAGATTATCGACGCTTATCTTATCCCCGCCCTTGACAGGGTGGGCGCGGATTACGCAAACCAAACAATCTTCCTGCCGCAGCTTTTAATAAGCGCCGAGGCCGCCAAACATGCCTTCGAGGCGCTTAATATTCCGGGCGGCGGCGCGCGGGAAAATCGCGGGAAAATCGTCCTGGCCACGGTAAAGGGCGATATCCACGACATCGGCAAAAACATCGTCAAAGCCCTTCTGGAGAACTATAATTTCCATGTTATCGACCTTGGCAAAAACACCCCCCCGGAACTTATCGCGGAAACGGTCGTTAAAGAGGATATCCGGCTTGTGGGGTTAAGCGCGCTTATGACCACAACTGTCGTGTCTATGGAGGAAACTATCCGGCTTTTGCGGGAAAAAGCGCCGGATTGCCGCGTTATGGTGGGCGGCGCGGTGCTTACAGCGGAATACGCCGAGAAAATCGGCGCTGACTTCTACTCAAAGGACGCAACCGGCGCCGTACGCTGCGCCGAAAGAATCTTTTCATAAGAAAGGGCGTTTACCGTGGGTAAAAAGGTCACACTTGGAAGAACGGGCATTGTAAGCGAGAAAAACGCTTTCGGGGCGCTTCCCATCCAGCGCGTCCCGATGGATACGGCAGTGCCGATACTGCAAAAGGCGTATCGCGCGGGCATTACCTTCTTCGACACCGCGCGCAGTTACACCGACAGCGAGGAAAAACTCGGCGCGGCGCTTTCCGGCGTCCGCAAGGACATAATCCTTGCCACGAAGACGGGGGCGAAGACCCCGGAGGAGATGCGCAAGCACCTTGAGACAAGCCTTTCCCTTCTGAAAACGGATTATATCGACGTGTATCAGCTCCACAACCCGAAATTCTGCCCGCGCCCCGGCGACGGCACGGGCATGTACGAGTTTATGCTTGACGCCCGCGACGCGGGCAAAATCCGATTTATCGGCATTACCAACCACCGCCTTGACGTCGCGGAGCAGGCCGTTGCAAGCGGCCTTTACGACACGCTTCAGTTTCCTTTCAGCTATCTTGCCTCTGACCGGGATATTGCGCTTGTGCGGCTTTGCGAGGAAATGAACGTGGGCTTCATCGCGATGAAAGCGCTTTCCGGCGGCCTTATCACAAACGCCGCCGCCGCGTACGCTTGGATGGCTCAGTACGGCGGCGTACTGCCGATCTGGGGCGTCCAGCGGGAAAGCGAGCTTGACGAGTTCATCTCGTTTATAGACTCTCCGCCCGCCCTTACGGACGAGTTTTCCGCCGTTATCGCCCGCGACCGGGACGAGCTTACGGGCGAATTCTGCCGCGGCTGCGGCTACTGCATGCCCGGCTGCCCGGCGGAGATACAAATCGGCACATGCGCGCGCATGTCGCAGTTTATCCGCCGCTCGCCAAGCGTCTCTTGGTCGGGCGAATCCTCGCGCGAGATGATGCGCAAAACCGAGGAATGCACCGAATGCGGCCAATGCGCCGAAAAATGCCCCTACGGCCTTAACCCCCCCGACCTTCTGAAACGCCACTACGCCGACTATAAAGAGTACTTGGCGGGGTTTGCCAAATAGGAAGGCGGCAAGGCCGATTATCGGCGCATACGGCGGTATATTGACGAAAACCCGGCAAAACGGCAGGAAGACCGTTATTACGTTGCAAGCGGCCAACAGCAGTAAAAAGCAAAAGAAGAAGGAATCGTCATGGAAAACCTCGCCGCCGGGATTATACGGCACAAGAAGCTTGTCCTCGCGATTTTTATCGCCGCCGCCCTTGTCTGCGGCGTACTTTTTATGGCGGTCAACGTAAATTATAATATGTCCGAATACCTGCCGCCGGAGGCGCAGTCCACAAAGGCGCTTCAGATTATGCAGCAGGAATTCCCCCAAGCCATGCCCAACGCCGACGTGTCGCTGCACGGCGTTTCTCTTATGGAGGGGCTTGACTTCAAGCGCAAGCTTCTTGACCTTGAGCATGTCACGGCGGTTATGTGGCTTGACGACGTGTTCGACCTTACAACGCCCATGGAGATGGGCGACGCGGATACCGTCGGCGGCTTTTATAAGGACGGCACGGCGAAGTATTCCGTGACGGTGACAAAGGGCAAGGAAAAAGAGGGCGTCGGTGAAATAAAGGCGCTTCTTGCCGGCAGGGGGACTGTCGCGGGCGAGGCTTCTGAAATCGAGTTCGTCCAGTCCGCCACCGGCACCGAAGTCGTAAACGCGATGATTATCCTGGTGCCGGTTATAATCCTTATCCTTATCTTCGCCACGAACTCTTGGTTGGAGCCGCTTCTGTTTTTGGCAGCAATCGGGGTGTCCGTGGTCATCAACATGGGTACGAACGCGTTTTTCAATAACGTAAGCTTTCTTACAAACGCGGTTACGCCGATTTTACAGCTTGCCGTTTCGCTTGACTACGCGATCTTCCTGCTTCACAGCTTCGGCGCGCGCCGGAAAGAGGGCGTAAGCGTCGAACAGGCGATGGCCGGGGCGGTTAAGGAAAGCTTCTCCACCGTGGCGGCAAGCGCCAGTACAACGCTTTTCGGCTTCATGGCGCTTTTGTTCATGGACTTCGGCATCGGCGCGGACTTGGGGCTTAGTCTTGCGAAGGGTATCGCGATAAGCTTTGTGTCGGTTATGATATTCCTGCCCGCGCTTACCATGTGCGTGTATAAGGCCATTGACAAAACGCACCACAGGCCGTTTATGCCCTCGTATTCAAACATCGGGAAAGTTCTTCGCAAACTGGGCGTTCCGGCGGTGATTATCGTCGCGCTTATAATCGTGCCGTGCTTTCTCGGCCAGTCGCGCACGGACTTCCTCTACGGCTATCAGTCCGCGTTTGACCATATGACGGGCGGCGAAGGCGCGGACGAGGCGGACTCCGCCGTAACGGTGCTTTTTGTGCCAAGGGGCGACGCGGTTAAGGAAGAGCGGCTTTGCGGCGATTTGCTTGCCCTGCCCCATATCACAAGCGTGACCTCTTATGTAACGACCGTGGGCGCGGGGATACCGCCCGATTTTCTGTCAGATGAGATAACCGGGCAGTTCTATTCCGAAAACTACGCGCGCATTATTATATACGCGGACACCCCGCAGGAGGGCGAGGCGGCCTTCTCCACCGTGGAGAACATCACCGCCGCCGCGAAAAGCTATTACCCCAGCGACGTTTACTCCGTCGGGCAAAGCGCGAATCTGTACGACATAAAAACCGTCGTGCGAAGCGACAACATGCTTACTAACCTTATCGCGATAATATCTATATTCATCGTGCTTTTAGTCACGTTCAAATCCCTGTCGCTTCCCTTCTTCCTGCTTCTGACCATCGAAGCGGCGATTTGGATCAATATGGCGATACCCTATTTCACGGGGGTGTCCATAAACTACGTGGGGTATCTTGTCCTTAACACGGTACAGCTTGGGGCGACGGTGGATTACGCGATACTGCTTACCGTGACTTATATGCGATGCCGCCAAACCATGCCTAAGGGAGAGGCGATACACGCGGCGCTTGGCGGCTCGTTCCGCTCGATTTTGCTTTCCGCCGCCACGCTTGCCACGGCGGGCTTCGTCCTCGCGGCCACCTCGTCAAACCCGCTTATCGCGGATATCGGCCTTCTGCTTGGGCGCGGGACGCTTCTGTCCATGCTTACGGTGGTTGTGTTCCTTCCCGCTACGCTTACCCTTTGTGACAGATTCATCGAAAAAACCACCATTAAGCCTAAATTCCTTAAAAATATCGCCCAGCCCAAGGAGGAGACGAAGAATGAAAACGCTTAAAAGGTTTATCGCGCTGTCGCTTATCGTCGCGGCGCTTGCCGCCGTGCCGCAGTCGGGCCTTGCCGAGGAAGCGCCGCCCGCCGCCGAAACGCCGCCCGAAGGCGCGGCGGAAATCCTTGAAAAGAACGAGGTTGTATACGCCCGCCTGTCCGGCGCGGGTCAGACCGAAAGCGTGTATGTCGTGAACAATTTCACGCTTTCCGGTTCGGGCGGCTTTTCGGATTACGGGGAATACTCCCGGGTCGTAAACCTTACCGATTTGTGGCCCCTTGAGCAAAGCGGCGGCGAGGTGCGCGCGCGCACGTCAAGCGGGAATTACTTCTATCAGGGGGATTTGGCAAGCACAAACCTGCCTTGGGTATACCGCGTCGAGTACAGCCTTGACGGCGCTTCCGTCACTCCGCAGGAACTGGCGGGCAAGTCGGGCGCGCTTAAAATCCGCGTTTTCTCGGAACGGAACGCGGCCATAAACGAAACTTTCTATAATAACTACATGCAGCAGATAACCCTTACCCTTGACACGGACAAGGCCGCCAATATAACCGCAGCGGGCGCGGCGAACGCGGGCGCGGGCAAAAGCCGTGTGCTTGTCTTCACCGTGCTTCCCAAAAGCGACGCGGACATCACCGTGACGGCGGACGTAAAAGATTTCGAGATGGCGGGCGTCGAGATTGCCGCCATGCCGTTCTCAATGGGCTTTGAGATGCCCGACTTGGGCGCAAGCCTTGGCGATTTCACCGCGCTTTCGGACGCGATCGGCGCGCTTAACGACGGCATGGTCAGTCTAAGCGACGGCGCGGCGGAGTTCGGCGGCGGGCTTGCCGCGCTTGACCAAGGCTCGGCAAGTCTTTCCGACGCGTCGGCGCAGATAAACGGCGCTTTGGCGCATATAGCCTCCTCGGCCGCGCAGATAGAGGCGATGGCGGCGGACAACCCGACGCTGGCGGCCGCGCTTGGTCAGCTTACGGGCGGGCTTGGCCAGCTTTCGGCCAGTTATTCCGAGTTCCAGGGGGGCTTGGACGCCTATACAAGCGGCGTTTCGGGTCTTGCGCAGGGTTACGGCGAAATAAGCGCCGGCATGGCGCAGCTTCGCGAGGGTACGAACAGGCTTGCGCAGGAGACGGCGGATATGCCGGGTCTTATAAATGATCAGATTGGTGACCTTATCGTCGGCTTTACGGGCGGGGACTTCACCCCGGTTTCGTTCACCTCGGACAGAAACGCAAAGATCGGCTTTGTCCAGTTCGTGTTCAGCGCGCAGGGCGTTGAAAAGCCCGCCCCGCAGGACACGGCACAGCCCGAAGCTGATACGGCAAACTTTTTCGACCGGCTTGTAAACCTTTTCAAATAGGCAACTCTAAAAACACGAGTCTTTAGAGAGTCTGAAATGATAGGGGTGCTTTAGAAACATGGGCGATGTGGCAAGCGCCTTTTCCGGCGTTCTGACGCTTCTTTTGCTTATCGGCGCGGGGATACTCGCGGTAAAGCTTGGCTATATAAGCGAGGAGACGGAGACGAAGCTTTCAAAGTTCACGCTTCACTTCTCCGTCCCCTGTCTGCTGTTCCTTAACTGCCTTACCTATATAAGCCGCGAGCTTATCTCCGAGTACGGCCTTATACTGCTTGTCCCGTTCCTTATAATGCTTATCGGCTATGGCCTTAGCCTTGCCGTAGGGAAGCTTGCAAAAATCCCAAGGGAGAATTTCGGGCTTTTTTGCGTGATGTTCTCGCTGTCAAACACCATCTTTATCGGGCTTCCCGTCTGCACCGCCATTTTCGGGGATCAGGCGCTTCCGCTTGTGGCGGCGTACTTCCCGTTCAACACGCTTATGTTTTGGACGCTTGGCGCGATGGGTCTTGCCAAAGACGGCGGCGCGAAATTCAAGCCCGGGCTTGGCACGGTGAAAACGGTGCTTTCCCCGCCGCTTATCGGCGCGCTTTTGGGCGCGGCGTTCGCGCTTTTAGAAATAGGCGAGCTGCCCGGCTTCATTACCGAGGGTATCCGTTATATGGGCAACCTTACAACGCCCGTCGCGTGCATACTGGCGGGCTGTACA
>JAISVI010000042.1 GCA_031271665.1 Oscillospiraceae bacterium | reverse complement strand
CCACCACACGCGCAAGATGTCGGACTCCGACCCGCTCAATACCCTGTCGGGTAGTATGGGCTTAGTCGGCTCTGTGGACGGCGTGTTCGTCCTCGAAAAAGACAAGCGGACTGGACAGGACGCGAAGCTGACGATTGCAAACCGCGACACAGAGGGCTTCTGCTTTCGTCTGCGCTTTGAACCCGAAAACTGCAAGTGGCTTTTCGTCGGCAACGACGGCGATATACCCGAAGAAAAAGAGGGCGAGGGCAGTACATGGATGTTAGCCATAGTGACCGCTCTTATGAACAGGAACGACAACACATGGAGCGGAACGCCCACGGAGTTATGCGACGCCCTGCAAGCTATCGACCCTCATTCAGACCTCATAACGCCGCGCACGATTACAAAGCGGCTAAAGGGCAGTATCGGCTTATTCAAAGAAAAAGGCATTGCCGTTGACTTCGACCGAAGCCGTGACAGCAGGGCTATCATAATCACCCGGCAGACCAAACAGGAACCGGAGCGTGACGTTGTGACAACGTGACATGCCATATATACACATACCCTCCCTTGAAATTAACGTCACAAGACCGCAGGGGGTATGTGTATAAAACTGATGTCACAATGTCACATCGTCACAGGAGCATGGCGGCAGGGGCCAAAACCTCTACCGCCGTTTATTTTTACTTTTAATTTTTAAGAAAGGAGTTTTTATCATGGCTAACAAAACAGATAAATCGGTTGTCCGCAACGCGCAGTACAAGCGCGGCGGGCTTAACAAGCGTGAGCGGCACAACGAGCGCAAGAACGCCGACTATATGAACGAGGACATTATCCCCGAACGCGCCGCCCTCAACGTCCACTTCAAGCCGAGCGCGGAGGGTTATGAGCGCACTTTTGACGCGATGGTAGCCGAGGGTATTGTCAGCACCCGCGGGCTTGGCAAAGACCCGAATATCGTTGACGAGCTTGTCTTTGATGTGAACAGCGCCTACTTCGAGAATCACGGCGGCTACGACTACGCCGTTTCTTTCTTTGAAGAAGCCTACCGCTGCGCCCTTGAGGAAATCGGCGGCGAGCAGTATGTGCTGTCGGCGGTTATGCACGCCGATGAGCGCAACCGGGCATTGTCGGAACAGCTTGGGCGCGATGTTTACCATTACCACCTGCACGTTGTCTATGTGCCTGTGGTGGACAAGGAAATCTATTTCAAGAAGAACAACAAAAACCCGGAGCTTGCCGGGAAACTCCGCGAGGTCATTAAGCAGGTCAGCCACTCCAAAAAGTGGCCTAAGACAAAGAAGCTGGACGAAAACGGCGAGGTCATGCGTAACGCTAAAGGTAAGGCGATACTCGTAAACGCCTATTCCCGGCTTCAAGACCACTTTCACGACCACATGAAAGAAGCGGGTTTCACCGACTTTGAGCGCGGTGAGCGCGGCAGTACCGCCGAGCATTTGACGGTGCTTGAATACAAGGCGAAAAAGGAAACCGAGAGGGCTAACGCCGAGGCGGATCGGGCGCGGGCCGAAGCCGAGCGCGCCGCCGCCATTGCCGCCGAAGTCGCACGTCAGCAGCAGACCGCCGCCGAACTGGACGAACAGGCCGAGAAGAAGCAGAAACGGCTTGACAGCCTTGCCAAGCAGACCACCTTTGCAAAAGGTGAAGCGGCTACCTTTGCCGAGATTGACGCGATAGGCAAGCCCGCCCTGCTTGGCGGCTTCAACGTGACCGATGGTGAACTCAAAAACTTGAAAAAGCTCGCCAAAGAGGGCATAAAATCGCGCTCCATCATTACGAAGCTAAAGGAGCGCGTTTCCGCTCTGCTCAAAAAGATATTCGGGCTTGAAAAGGATTTGGAGGGGTTCGAGGACGTAGGGCTGACCGACAGCATGAAATACTATCAGGCCAAGCAACGCGCCCCGCGCCGCCTTACCGAAGCCGTAGCTGAGATTTTGAGGAACCCGCCTGAAAACGCAAGCCGGGAACGCGCCGAGCCGCAGCGCAGACGTAGCCACGGCATGGAACTTTAATAACTTTAAGAATGGAGAATAAAAAAATGATAGATAACAGAATTGTTGAACAGGCAAGGAACGCCGACATTGTATCCTTTTTGGAGAAGTACCACGGTTTCACGTTCGCCAACAAGGGCGGCGCGTACCGCTGTAACGAGCATCCGAGCCTTGCCGTTAAGAATGACCGCCACTCATGGTACTGGCACAGCCGGGACTTGGGCGGCTTCGGCGCGGTGGACTTCCTTATGAAAGCCGATAGCATGACATTCCGCGACGCCGTGTCGGTCATCACGGGCACGACGCCACCGACGGCCGCGACCCGGCCCCAACCCGAACAGCCTAAAACCCTCGTACTGCCCGAAATGTCGGGTATTCCCCTGCGTCTGCTCAATTACCTTTGCATGGAGCGCGGCATTGACAGCGAGATTGTAAATACGCTGATTCAAAGAAAAATGCTGTATGAGGACACGCGCGGCAACATCGTATTTGTGGGCTATGACAAACAGGGCGCGGCGCGGTTTGCCAGTCTGCGTGGCACTCATGGCGACGCCAGTTTTCGCGGTGACTGCGCGGGGAGCGACAAGCGGTACGGTTTCGCAATGGCGGCTAACGTGCCGTGTCAGCACCTTTTCATCTTTGAAAGCCCGATAGACGCTATGAGCCATGCCAGCCTTGCCAAAGCCGCTACGGGCGGTTCAGAGGTATGGAAGATGGAACCGCGTTTGTCGCTTGGGGGAACGTCTGCCGCCGCCTTGAATTTCTTTTTGAATCAGCATAAAGAGATTAAGTCGTTGGTGTTCTGCCTTGACAATGACGAGCCGGGGCGCA
>JAISVI010000026.1 GCA_031271665.1 Oscillospiraceae bacterium | reverse complement strand
TACATGCCCGGAATGCGGAACCATCTATTCCTCGGGCGGCGTATCCATCGTCAAAGTGCGCCCGAACGTCCCGATGTATAAGCTTATGGGCGTCGGGGAAACAAATACAAAAGCATAGGGCTATTTCTAAAAAAGACGCAAGAATGTTTGCGTCTTTTAATTTTATCTGGCACAGCCGCCAGCGCTGTGCTATAATTGGAATGTAGGGGACGGTGAACAAAGATGCCTGACAAAGTTGAATACTGGCTTGAGCTTTGCGATGATGACACAAAAGCGGCAAAGGCCATGTTGGAATCCAAGAATTTCTTATGGATGGGCTTCATATGTCATCTTGTTGCGGAGAAAGCCTTAAAGGCAGCCTTCGTTAACGACGCCAATGATGATCCGCCCAAGACGCACGACTTGCTGAGACTGGCTGCACTGTCTGATACCTGTCTCAATTTGCCCAATAAGTTTAAAACTTTGCTTGGCAATCTATCTCCCTTGCAAATTGAGGCAAGATATCCTGAATACAAAGCGAAGATAGCCGCAGTGCTTACCGAAAGTTATTGCGATACGCTTTTGCAAGAAACGGAGGAATTTCTGTGTTGGATAAAGGAGAAGCTAGGGCGGCAGCTTTAAAGTACGCCGACAGGGTATGCCAAGTTTATACGCCGAAACAAGTAATTGTGTTTGGTTCCTACATTAACGGCACACCAAATGAAGACAGTGATATAGACGTTGCCATAATCTTTGACGCTGTTGAAGGGGACTGGCTTAAAACTTGGGGAAGCCTTATTAGACTTCGTGAGGGCATAAGCTATGATATAGAAACGCATATGCTTGACGAGTCATGCAATCAAAGCGGCTTTTTGGATCACGTCAGAGCAACCGGCGAGATTATATACGAAAGCAGATAATTGCTTTACCGCCGTGCTTGTTTTGACGCTCCGATTTCGTGTATAGGAGAAAATCAAAATAAAATGAAACCGGAACACACATCAGAGGGCGCGTTCAGGGCGGTGCTTATCGGCCTTAGCACCCGCGACGGGGCGCACCACAGTGACGAGGCCACCCTTGACGAGTTAGAGGCGCTTCTTGAAACGGCGGGCGGCACGGCGCTTGGCCGCGTTTCGCAGACGCTTGACGCGCCAAGCGCGCGCACGTTTATCGGGACGGGAAAGGCGCGGGAGATTCGCGAGCTGTGCCGCAATATGGGCGCGGATATAGCGGTGGTGGATAACGAACTTTCCCCAAGCCAGACAAAAAACCTTGAAGCCGAGCTTGACCTTCCCGTTATAGACCGCAGTCTGCTTATAATCAACATCTTTTCCGGAAGGGCGCGCTCCGGCGAGGGGCGCGTCCAAGTCGAACTCGCGCGGCTTAAATACATCCTGCCCCGCCTTTCCGGCAAGGGGGTACAGCTTTCGCGCCAAGGCGGCGGCGGCGCTGGCGGCGGCGGCGCACGGCGCGGGGCGGGCGAAACGAAGCTTGAAACCGACCGCCGCCACATCCGCGCGCGTATCGAGCGCCTTGAGCGCGAGCTTGCCGAAGTGCGCATGACCCGCAAGGTTCAGCGCGAGAGGCGGATTAAAAACGCAGTCCCCTCCGTGGCGCTTATCGGCTATACGAACGCCGGGAAATCCACGCTTTTGAACACGCTGTGCCGAGACAGCATCCAGGCGGAAAACCGGCTTTTCGACACGCTTGACACCACGACGCGCCGCTGGCGCATGTCGGACGGGCGCGAGGTGCTGCTTACCGACACCGTCGGCTTTATCCGCAAGCTTCCGCACCATCTTATCGAGGCGTTTAAGGCCACGCTTGAAGAGCTTGGCTTTGCCGACGTGCTGCTTCACGTAATAGACGCGTCGCACCCCGAATGGCCAAGTCAGGCAAAAACCGTGGAGGAACTTGTAAATCAGCTTGGGGTGTCCGGCACGCCTTGCGTACGCGCCCTTAACAAGTGCGACGCCCTTGCGCCGTCGGCGCTGCCGGATATAGGCGGTCTTGCCGTCTCGGCGAAAACCGGCGCGGGGCTTGCCTTGCTTGAAAAGGCAGTCGCCGCGTATCTGTAACTAAGGCACTCTAAAACCCGTGTTCGCGTTCGGCGAAGCCGAACCGAACGAGTGCAGGCTTGCGAACAGGCGGCTATGCCGTCGCGGCGGCAGACGTCTGCCGCCACCGAGCATCGCAAGCCGGAACGGGGGGTTTTAGAGGTAACTAAACGGGGGTCGTTATGGAAGAATACCTGCTTCCCCTTAAACTGGCAAGCGGCGAGTTCATTGAAAAGAAAAGCCGCTTTATCGGCACCGTCGCGCCCGTGAAAAGCGAGCAGGAGGCGCTTGATTTCCTGCGCCTTATACGAAGCGAGTACCGCGACGCGTCGCACAATGTGTACGCCTATCATATCCGTAAAGACGCTCTGTGCCGCCACAGCGACGACGGCGAGCCTTCCGGCACCGGCGGTATGCCGCTTTTAGAAGTCTTTACCCAGCGGAAGGTTTTTGACTTCTGCTGTGTGGCGACGCGGTATTTCGGCGGCGTCCTTCTGGGGGCGGGCGGCCTTACGCGCGCGTACGCCAGATGCGGTGTCGAGGCCCTTGCCGTCTCGGGGCTTGCGGCAATGCGCGCCTTCTCGCTTGGGCGGTTCATCTGCGACTATGCCCGGTACGACATTCTGCGCCGCGTTCTGGAGGATTCCACGGCCGAAATCGGTGAAGTTCTTTTCACAGACCGCGTAGAGGTTAATTTCTGTATCGCGGCGTCCGGGTGGACTCCGCTTTGCGAAAAGCTTACCGCCCTAAGCTCCGGCAGTGTACGCCCCGAGCGCCTTGGCGAGTCCATGCGCCCAGTGGCGGTGTAAGCGCCGTCCCAGCAGAATTTGACAACGATGCAACTGTGATATATACTCGAAGTGTTGAAAATTGCGTGTTCGCCTGCAAGGCGAACGAGCGCAGCGCTTGCGAACAGGCGGCTCTGCCGCGGCATCGCAAGCCGGAGCGGGCAATTTTCAACATGCCCATACTCTAAACAAATTGGGAAAACGGAGGCACGAAAAATGAAAAGGCGCACTGTGTCCCTAGCGCTTGTACTTATGATGACGCTTTCGCTCGTCTCTCTGCCCGCCACAGTCGCGGCCGAGGCGGACGACATAACGGGTCACAAATACGAAACCGTTATGCGCAAGTGGATTGCAAAAGGCTGGATGGCCGGGACGGGCGCGCCGGGCGTCTTTGAACCCGATAAAGGCGTGACGCGCGCGGACTTCGCCGTGTTCTTCAACCACTTCGCGAATCTTACCGAGGAAAGCCCCGACATCGGCAAGTACCCCGACGTGACGGGGTGGCAGGTTCTTCATATGTCCCGCGCTCTTCAGGCGGGTTACTATAAGGGCGACGGCGCAAAGCTTATGCCGGGCGAACCTATCCCGCAGGAGCAGGCGCTTACCTCCTTAAAAAGCCAGGGACGCTTCCCCGACGCGGCGGATTTAAGCGCCCTTGACTCCCTTTCAAACGCAGACAAGGTTTCCGACTGGGCAAGACCCTTTGTGGCGGCGGCTATGGAGGCCAATTTTGCGATGGTCGCGGATGGCGAACTTCTTGCGCAGGACGGACTTACCCGCGCCGAGACGGTTTTTTTGCTTGACAGTATTCTCACCGACACCCGCACTTACGGCATACCCGGCGCTACGGTTACGGGAAGCCACGGCGGCGCGGTGCTTGCGGCGGACGGCGTTACGCTTAAATACTGCGACATTGCGGGCGACGTCTGTATCGACGGGGCTGTTGCGGAAGGCGATGTCTATATTGACAACGTGACAATCGGCGGCACCCTTATCATACAGGGCGGCGGCCTTGAACGCGTACATATCAAGGCCGGCAAAATCTCCGGGGTCGCCGTGACCAAGGAAGGCGTACGCGTCGTTCTTGAAGGCGGAACGGACGTAACCCAAATGCAAGTCAATGGCAAAGGCGCGCTTGTTGTTATCGAAAGCGGCGCAAAAATAACGCACCTTTACGTCGGTGCGGCGGCAGAGATAAGCGGCGGCGGCAGCGTTGTCAACGCGACAGTCACCGCCAACGGCGTTGACATCGCGTTTCAGCCAACCGGCGTCGTCAGAGTGGAGGGTGAGAACGTCACCGCCAGTATTGGCGGCAAGACAGTTCATTCGTCCGGTCCGGCCGTGACGCCCACTCCCGCACCCCCTCCCACGCCCAGCGTTCCTCCCACGCACACCCCTCCGCCGACAGACAACCCGAATCCGGGGACTTATCCGGCCTCTGCGAGTATCATTGCTGTGATGAACGAGGCCGTTTCAAACGCAGAGGCGCTTATGCGCAGCACAATGACGAGTTCGGACGGTACGGATGTTGCCATAGGTATGTACTGGGTAACTCCCGACGTTATGAACGCGTTTGTCCTTGCAATAATGACGGCAAGGGCAATCCCCCTGACAAGCACTCAAAGTACGGATATTGCAAACGCCATAGTCGTGGGCGCAAGGCAAGAGCTTCTCGCGGCGCACGCGGTTTTCAGCCTTGCAAGGATGCCCGGCACGAAGGTTGAAGACATCCCCTGATTAAAACAAATTTGAAAAGGCCGCCCCAAACTCGGGGCGGCCTTAAAGCGCAACGAAAAACTAGTCCACCAGTTCCAGAACCGCCATTTCGGCGGCGTCGCCGCGGCGGGGGCCGGTGCGGGTGATGCGGGTGTAACCGCCGCTGCGCCCCTCGTACTTGGGGGCGATGCTGTCGAAAAGGCGCTTGACAACATCCTCGCGGGTCTCTTTCTTATTCGTTTTCGTTTCGTTGGGCGCCATAAACGCCATAGCGTCGCGGCGCGCGGCAAGGGTGTTCTTCTTGCCAAGGGTAATCATCTTCTCGACAAGCGGCGCCACCTCGGCGGCGCGGGTATATGTGGTTTCAATGCGACCCTTGGCCAGCACATCCGTGACCATTGTCTGAAGCATGGCCATGCGGTGCGCTGTCGGTCTGCCAAGTTTACGGGTTCCGGGCATTTCGGTTTCCTCCAAATCGTGTAGGCTATTAAGACGCTCTAAAAACCAGTGTTCGCGTTCGGCAAAGCCGAACCGAACGGGCGCGGCGCTTGCGAACAGGCGGCTATGCCGTCGTGGCGGCTTGAGTCTGCCGCCATCAAGCATCGCAAGCCAGAGCGGGGGGTTTTAGAGGTAATTAGGTTTCATCCATCGCGAGGGTAAGGCCCATTGCCGAAAGCTTGCCTATAACCTCTTCTTTAGACTTTCTGCCCATATTGCGTACCTTCATCATGTCGTCCTCGGTGTGACTGACAAGGTCTTCCACCGTATTTATCCCGGCGCGCTTCAGGCAGTTGAAACTGCGCACGGACAGATCAAGCTCTTCGATGCTCATTTCAAGGATTTTGTCACGCTGCGACTCCGATTTCTCAACAACGGTGGACTGGTTTGACGCGGACTCGGACAAATCCGTAAACAGCATCAAATGGTCGAAGAGTATTCTCGCGCCAAGCGATACCGCGTCGCGGGCCGTAAGCGTGGAGTTGGTCCAGACCTCCAGTGTAAGTTTGTCAAAGTCCGTCATATTTCCGACGCGCGTGTTCTCTACCGTGAAGTTCACCTTTTCAACGGGGGTGTATATGCTGTCAACGGGGATAAGCCCGATGACGTTCTGGGCGGGCTTGTTGCGCTCGGCGGGGACATAACCGCGCCCGTGGGACAGAGTCAGTTCGATATCAAGCTGCGCGTCGGCGGAAAGCCACGCTATATGCTGATCGGGATTGATTATCTCGACTTCGCTTCCGGCCTTAATGCTTCCGGCGGTGACTTCGCCCTCTCCCCTGGCCTCGATATACACGGTCTTGACGCCCGGAGTGTGTATGCGCGCGATTATGCTTTTAACGTTCAGAACAAGCTCTGTGACGTCCTCTTTAACGCCGGGAATCGTTGAAAACTCGTGGCTGACTCCGGCGATCTTCATCGTCGTGACCGCCGTGCCCGGAAGACTGGAAAGCAGTATCCGGCGCAGTGAGTTGCCCAGCGTGGTTCCATAGCCGCGCTCAAGCGGCTCTACAATAAACTTCCCGTAAGACAGATTTTGCGGGTCTTCGATGCACTCTATTTGCGGCTTCTCGATCTCTATCATGGAAACACTCCTTTTTTATAAGGCTGCCCCCTACCTGCCAAGGGCTATTTGGAGTAAAGCTCAACGATGCGCTGCTCCTCAACCGGCAGGTCAATGTCTTCACGCGCCGGCACCGCAATAACCTTTGCGATGCTGTTCTCTCTGTCAAGCTCAAGCCACCCGGGAACGGGACGGCTTGCGTTGGCCTCTATAACGGTCTTGAATTTGTCAAGAGCGCGGCTTTTCTGTTTAAGCTTAATAACCATTCCGGGCTTCATAAGCATCGACGGTATGTCGGCGCGGCGGCCGTTCACCGTGAAATGCCCGTGTGAGACAAGCTGGCGCGCCTCGGGGCGGCTCATGGCGAAGCCGAGGCGGTAAACAACGTTGTCAAGACGGCGTTCAAGCAGACTTAAAAGGTTCTCGCCCGTCTGTCCCTTGATTTTTGTTGCCATATCGAAATAATGCTCGAACTGACCTTCCAGCACACCATAGTAGCGGCGGGCCTTCTGCTTCTCGCGAAGCTGCATGCCGTACTCGGAAAGCTTTTTGCGGCTTTGTCCGTGCTGTCCGGGGGCGTACTCCCGGCGGCTTAACGCGCATTTGTCGGTATAGCAGCGGTCGCCCTTCAGGAAAAGTTTCTGCTTTTCCCGGCGGCAGTGGCGGCAGACCGCGTCCCTGTATCTGGCCATGCTTTACACTCTCCTTCTCTTGGGCGGACGGCAGCCGTTGTGCGGAATCGGGGTCACGTCCTTGATAAGGCTGACCTCCAAACCCACGGCCTGAAGCGCGCGGATAGCCGCCTCGCGCCCCGAACCCGGTCCCTTGACAAAAACCTCGACGCTTTTAAGCCCGTGTTCCATCGCGGCTTTCGCGGCGGTTTCGGCGGCGGTCTGCGCGGCGTACGGCGTGGACTTGCGGCTTCCGCGGAAGCCAAGTCCGCCGGACGACGCCCATGACAGCACGTTGCCCTGCGTATCCGTCATTGTGACCATCGTGTTATTGAAGGAAGAGCGGATATGGGCCGCGCCCCTTTCGATATTCTTGCGTTCACGGCGTTTGCGCGTTACGCCGCGTTTTGCTTTCGGCTGTGCCATAATGCGTCCCCTCCCCTACTTCTTCTTGCCCGCGATGGTGCGCTTGGGCCCTTTGCGGGTTCTGGCGTTGGTCTTTGTGCGCTGGCCGCGCACGGGCAGACCCTTCCTGTGGCGCACGCCGCGGTAACTGCCGATTTCAACAAGGCGCTTTATATCCAGCGCGACGTCGCGGCGGAGGTCGCCCTCTACCTTGAGATCTTTCTCAATCACCTCGCGCAGGCGAGCCACCTCGTCCTCGCTAAGGCTTTTCACGCGCGTACTCGGATCTATCCCTGTCTGTTTAAGGATTTTCCCGGACGTAGTCCGGCCAATCCCGAAGATATAGGTCAGTCCGATTTCAACACGCTTTTCATTCGGCAAGTCAACGCCGGCAATACGCGCCATACGGCACCTCCAAAAATATTTCTGTCACGCCTCCCTGCTCGGCGGGTCGGCGCTTCTTTTCCTGTCACGCCGCCCTCCGCCTCGCGCACGGTCGGCTAAACTCCGCTCCGCCCGTCCAACCAGCCGCCTTGCGGCTTGGGTCGCCCGGTCTGCGTTGCGTTTACCCTCCCTGCTCGGCGGGTCGGCGCTTCTTAACCTTGTTTCTGTTTATGCTTCGGGTTCGAGCAGATTATCATCACGCGCCCGTGGCGTTTGATGATCTTGCAGTTTTCGCACATCGGCTTTACGGAAGGTCTTACTTTCATGGCCGTATTCCTCCAATTTGATAGTTCGCTTTGTCACGCCGCCCTGCTCGGCGGGTCGGCGCTTCTTTCCCTGTCACGCCGCCCTCCGCCTCGCGCACGGTCGGCTAAACTCCGCTCCGCCCGTCCAACCAGCCGCCTTGCGGCTTGGGTCGCCCGGTCTGCGCTGCGTTTACCCTCCCTGCTCGGCGGGTCGGCGCTTCTTAATTTACTTAGACCGCCAAGTGATTCTGCCGCGCGTCAAATCGTACGGCGACATTTGCACGGTTACACGGTCTCCGGGCAGGATGCGTATAAAGTTCATTCTAAGTTTTCCCGAAATATGGCCAAGAACCTTGTGTCCGCCCTGTATCTCAACGGAAAACATCGCGTTGGGCAGCGCCTCCAGCACTACGCCCTCGACCTCGATTACGTCATCCTTCGACATTCGCGTCCCTCCCCGGTGCGCCGTCCGGCGCAGAGTATTCATTCAGCGCGCGCCGCAGCTCGCTGTTGGTCACTTTGCCGCCCGCGCGGATTTTCTCCGACACCCGCCCAAGCCAACCCTCGCCCTGCGGCCTTGCCTGCCAGCGGACGTGCGCCGCTTTCTTCCGCTTTGGCTTCTCTGTCCGGCGTATGCGCCCGTCGCAGACGGATACGAAGCCGTCTTTAACCTCAAGCACAAGCATCTGGCGGTTCATATCGCGTCCCCGGACGGACAAAACCACGTCGCCGGGCAGTATGTCGCGACCGCTCTCTTTCATATGCTTCCCTCCACAAGGGTAAGAAGCTCCGGCTCGCCGTCCGTGATAAGCACCGTATGCTCATAGTGCGCGGAAAGCCTTCTGTCGGCGGTAAGCACCGTCCAACCGTCCTTCAACACAACCACGTCGGAATGCCCCGCGTTAATCATCGGCTCGACAGCAAGGCACATCCCCGGTTTAAGCCGCGCGCCGCGTCCGCTGTTCGGCGGGACGAAATTCGGCACCTCGGGTTCCTCGTGAAGGTCGCGCCCCACGCCGTGTCCGGTAAAATCCTTGACCACGCTGCACCCGTTGCGTTGCGCGTGTTCGCAGATGGCGGCGGAAATCTCGAAAACCCGCCCGTCCTTCCTCGCGTAGGCAAGCCCCTTAAAAAAGCACTCCCGGGTCACGGCTATAAGCCGCGCGGCTTCCCCGCTTATGCCGCCGACCGCGAAGGTGGCGGCGGCGTCACCGATAAAGCCGTTATAGCGCGCGCCGACGTCGATACTGACGATATCGCCTTCTTTAAGAACCCTTCCGCTTGGAAGGCCGTGTATCACCTCGTAATTGACCGAGGCGTTGATTGCCGCCGGATAGTCCTTGTAACCAAGGAACGCGGGCGTTGCGCCGTTTATCCTGATTACCCGCTTGGCGACGGCGTCCAGATGAGCCGTTGTGACGCCGGGCGCGACCGCCGCCCCCGCCGCCGCGAGCGCAAGCCCCGTTATACGGCAGGCGGCGCGCATAAGTTCTATCTCTCTGCGGTTCTTAATGGGTATCATGTCGCCCCAAGCCCAAGCGCCGCCAAGACAGCCGCGCTTGTATCGCTTACGCTTTCCCTTGCAACCACGGTTACAAGCTTTCCTTTGCGTTCGTACCAGCCCTTAAGCGGCTCGGTCGATTCGTGGAATACGCGAAGCCTTCCCCGCACCGTTTCCGGCGAGTCGTCGTCGCGGCGGATAAGCGCTCCCCCGCAGACATCGCATACCCCTTCGCTTTTCGGCGGGTTGTCCGCGATATGATACGGCGCTTCGCAGCGTTGGCAGACGCGTCTGCCGGTAAGCCTGCGCTCGATTTCCTCGTCGGAGACCTCGATATTAAGCACTTTGTCGATTTCCACGCCCTGCGCCTCAAGCGCCTCGGCCTGCGGGATATTGCGCGGGAATCCGTCCAGTATAAAGCCGTTTTCACAGTCGGGCTTGGCAAGGCGCTCTTTGATGATTCCGATAATCACCGCGTCCGGCACAAGCTGACCGGCGTCAACGTACGCCTTGGCCTTAAGACCCATTTCCTCGCCGTTTTTAATCGCGGCGCGAAGGATATTCCCCGTCGATATCGCCGGGACGGACAACCGCTTCTCAAGCCGCGCCGCCTGTGTACCCTTCCCGGAACCCGGCGCACCAAAAAGAATCATTTTCATGGCCTTACTCCAAAAAGCCCTTGTGGTGGCGCATGATCATCTGCGCCTCGATGGCCTTGACCGTCTCAAGCGCGACGCCGACGACAATCAGAAGCGAAGTCCCGCCCAAAGCAAGCCCCTGAAGAGTATCGCTGAAGCTGCTCATAATAATCGGCATTATCGCGATAATACCAAGAAACAGCGCGCCGAAAAGCGTTATCTTGTTAAGCACTTTCCTTATAAAGTCGCTTGTCGCCTTCCCGGGGCGGAATCCTTGGATAACGCCGCCGTTTTGCTTAAGGTTATTGGCGATCTCGACCGGATTAAACTGAATGCTTTGATAGAAATAGCTGAAGGCGATGATCAGAATCAGGTAAAGCACCGCGTAGATCGTCGACCCAATCCCCAACCATTCTTCCACCCATGCCTTGATCGCGGGGATAAACGCGGCGATAGTCACGGGGAACGAGGCGATGGACTGGGCGAAGATAATCGGCATAACGCCGGACATGTTGACCTTAAGCGGAAGGTAGGTTGACTGCCCGCCGTACATCCTGCGCCCGACCATGCGCTTTGCATAGGTGATCGGGATACGGCGCTCGGCATTGGTGATAAACACCACGAACACCACCGCCGCAAGCATAAGCGCGAGAATGATAAGCAGAAGATACCACTGCCCGTTTCTCATAAGCCCGACCGCCGAGTTTACGAGATCAGGTCCGCGCGACACAATCGAGGCGAAAAGGATAATCGAAATGCCGTTGCCAATGCCGAATTCGGTAATCTGTTCCCCAAGCCACATTATAAAGGCCGAACCCGCCGTAAAAGTCAGAATTATGACGATTGCCTGAAAAACGCCCGTTTCGGAAAGGGCATTCGCCTGCCCCAGCAGGGTGTAATAACCGAAGCCCATCAAAAGGCCAAGGCCGACGGTGGCATAGCGGGTGATGGCGGCGATTTTCTTCTTGCCCTCTTCCCCGCCTTCCTTCTGAAGACGCTCCAACGCCGGGATACCGACTGTCAGAAGGTTCATTATGATCGAGGCGTTGATATAGGGCTGGATAGAAAGCGCGAAAATCGTGCTTTGGCTGAACGACCCGCCGCTCATCATATTAAACATCCCAAGGATGTTTCCAGACCCTATCTGATCATTAAAATAGCTTGTGAACATCTCTATATTCACGAAGGGGACGTGAACCTGCGAACCGAAACGGTATACCGCAAGCACGAAGACCGTAAAGAGTATCTTCTTACGCAGATCAGGGATTCGCCACGCGTTTCTAATGGTTTCAATCACGCTTTTCCACCTCGGCTTTCCCGCCAGCGGCGGCAATCTTTGCGGCAGCCGACTCGGAAAACGCCTGGGCTCTGACTGTTATTTTGGCCGTCAGCTCGCCGCCGCCCAATACTTTAAGCCCGTATTTGCACTTTGAAAGGATTCCCGCTTCCAAAAGCGTCTGCGCGCTTACGACGTCGCCGTCCTTAAAGCCGCCGAATGCGGAAAGGTTGACGGCGGTAAGCGGACGCGCGTGGATATTGTTGAAGCCGCGCTTGGGAAGGCGTCTTGCAAGGGGCATCTGTCCGCCCTCGAAGCCGCGCTTGCTGCTGTAGCCGCTTCTGGCTTTCGCGCCCTTATGTCCGCGGCCGGAGGTCTTGCCGTTGCCGGAACCCGTGCCGCGTCCGACGCGCCACGACTCGCGGGTCGAGCCGGCGGCGGGTGATAGCTCGTGCAGTTTCATGTCGCATCCTCCTGCTTGCGCCGCGCTTTTTTGGGCGCGGGCTTCTCCTCGGCGAATTCGACCAAATAGCCAATCTGGGCAAGCTTGCCAAGGGTCTGGGGATTGTTGGGCTGCTTTGTGGTGTCGCCGATACGGCGAAGGCCAAGGCTTTGCGCCGTGGCGATATGCTTGTCATGACGGCCGTTAAGGCTTTTGACAAGCCGGATGTTTATATCAGCCATCTGCGCGCCCTCCCTTTACGGCTTTCGCCCTGCCGGTGATATCGGACACGCTTTTTCCGCGGACGCGCGCGACTTCCTCGGCGCTTTTAAGGGATTTCAGCGCCTCGATTGTCGCCGTGACCACGTTCTGCGGGTTATTCGAGCGAAGGCTTTTTGTGCGCACGTCGCGTATCCCGGCCATTTCCATAACCGCGCGAACCGGCCCGCCGGCGATAACGCCGGTACCGGGTGCCGCGGGTTTAAGCAGGACGCGCCCCGCGCCGTATACGCCGATCGCCTCGTGCGGGATAGTCGTCCCCTTAAGGTTGACGGACACCATGTTCTTGCGCGCGTCGTCAATGCCCTTACGAATGGCGTCGGGAACCTCGCTTGCCTTGCCAAGCCCGAAACCCACGCTGCCGTTCCCGTCCCCGACCACGACAAGCGCCGCGAACTTGAATATGCGCCCGCCCTTAACGGTCTTGGATACGCGGTTAAGCGCGACGACCTTCTCTGTCGCCTTTTCGTTTATATCTGCCGCGCCTTGGCGGCCGGACTGTGCCTGAGCCATAGTCACTTTCCTCCCGTTATCAGAACTGCAGCCCGGCTTCGCGGGCGCCGTCGGCGAGTTCCTTCACGCGCCCGTGATACAGATAGCCGCCGCGGTCAAAGACCACTTCGGAGACGCCTTTCGCCTTCGCGCGTCCGGCAAGGATTTTCCCGATTTCGCGCGCGGCGGCCTTGTTTCCGCCGTACGAGGTGAAATCCTTCTCCTGCGTCGAGGCCGAGCATATCGTAACACCCGCCGCGTCGTCGATAATCTGGGCGTAGATGTGCATGTTGCTTCTGAACACGTTAAGGCGGGGACGATCGGCCGTGCCGGATATTTTCCCGCGCACCCGGACATGTCTTTTAAGACGCCTTGAGTTTGAACTGGGCTTGCTGACCATATCTTCGTCCCTCCCTTACTTCTTTTTCGCGCCGGCTTTGCCCTCTTTATGGCGGACAAACTCGCCGGCATAGCGGATGCCCTTGCCCTTATAGGGTTCCGGCGGGCGCTTCTCGCGGATATTGGCGGCGAACTGGCCGACGGCCTGTTTGTCGCAGCCGCTTACGGAAATCTTGTTCGGCGCGGGTACGGCGATTGTGATGCCTTCCGGCGCGTCCATAATGACCTGGTGGCTGTAGCCGATGTTCATGACAAGCTGCTTGCCCTGAAGCTGGGCGCGGTAACCTACGCCGTTTATCTCAAGGTCGCGCGTAAAGCCCGCGGTCACGCCCGTGACCATGTTGTTAAGCAGCGTGCGCGTAAGCCCGTGCAGCGAGCGGTTCTGCTTTGCGTCGTCGGGACGGCTTACCGTCCAAGCGCCCGTGTCGCCCTTCTCAAAGCGCATGGCCGCCGGGATCTGCCGCGACAGGGTACCCTTAGGCCCCTTTACGGTGACGGTATTGTTTTCCCCGACGCTTATATCCACGCCCGCCGGGACGGTTATGGGCATTCTTCCGATTCGTGACATATTCGCCCCCCCTTACCAGACAAACGCAAGGACTTCGCCGCCGACATGCTCGGCCCTTGCCCTGCGGTCAGTCATAATGCCCTTGGAGGTGGATACAATCGCGATGCCAAGCCCGCGCAGAACGCGCGGCAGCTCTTCCGCGCCCACATAGACGCGAAGGCCGGGCTTCGAGACGCGGCGAAGGCCGGTTATCGCCTTCTGCTTGCCCTGGACGTATTTAAGCATAACGCGCAGGACGCCCTGGCCGCTGTTGGCGATAAACTGAAAGTTCTTGATATATCCCTCTTCCAAAAGGATTTCGGCGATTGCCTTCTTCATATTGGAAGCGGGTATGTCCACGCTGTCATGCCGCGCGGAGTTCGCGTTTCTGATACGCGTAAGCATATCCGCGACAGGGTCGGTGATTTGCATAAGCTACCTCCTGACAGGGCCGGTTTTCAGACCTGCTGAACCCATCCCCGAAATTGTCAATTGTCAATTATCAATTGTCAATTGAATTGTTACCAGCTTGCTTTTCTTACGCCGGGAATTTGGCCTTTATAGGCAAGCTCTCTGAAGCAAATGCGGCAGATGCCGTAATTGCGCAGCACCGAGTGGGGTCTTCCGCAGATTTTGCAGCGCGTGTAGGCGCGCGTTGAAAACTTTGCGGGCCGCTGCTGCTTCAGAATCATTGATTTTTTAGCCATAGAGACGTTCCTTTCTGTCAAGCGCCCTTCGCCCTCGCGCCCGGTCGGATAAGCCGCTTCCGCTTTGTCCAAACAGCCCCGTCCGCGACGGGTCTTGGTTTGGCCAACACTGCATCGCCTTATCCTTCCTGCTCGGACGGTGCGCTCTTCCGCTTATGCCCTCGCGAACGGCGCGCCCAGAAGGGTAAGCAGTTCGCGGGCTTCCTCGTCGGTCTTGGCGGTGGTGCAGATGATAATGTCCATGCCCCGGATTTTATCGATCTTGTCATACTCGATTTCGGGGAAGATAAGCTGCTCTTTAAGCCCAAGGGCATAGTTCCCGCGCCCGTCAAAGGCGTTTGCGCTTATGCCGCGGAAGTCGCGTACGCGGGGCAACGCCACGTTCAGAAGGCGGTCAAGGAACTGCCACATTCTTTCGGCGCGAAGCGTAACCTTTACGCCGACAGGCATCCCCTCGCGCACCTTGAAGTTGGCGACGCTTTTCCTTGCCTTGGTTACAACCGGCTTCTGTCCGGTGATTTTGGCGATATCGCCGGAAACCGCGTCAAGTATCTTGCTGTTGTCGCGCGCGTCGCCGCAGCCGACGTTGACGACGATTTTGTCAAGGCGCGGTATCTGCATCGGGCTTTTATAGCCGAACTTCTTCATAAGCTGCGGAGCGGCTTCGGCGGTGTATCTGTCTTTTAAACGGGCCATCGTAACGCTCCTCCTGTTATATCGGTTCTTTGCAGTGCTTGCAGCGCCTGCTTTTCGTGCCGTCGTCCAGAATTATGTGCGACGGGCGCGTCGGCTTGCCGCATTTGCCGCATATATGCATGACCTTTGATGCGTACATGGGGGTTTCCTGGTGGATTATGCCGCCCACGTCGGTCTGGCGGCGGGGTTTTTTATGCTTGGTCGCCATATTAAGACCCTCGACTATGACCTTGCCGTTTTTGGGGTCGGTCGATATGATCTTTCCCTTCTTGCCCTTATCCTTGCCGGAGAGGACTATGACGACGTCGTCGGTTCTTACATGCAGCGTGTTCATGTCTTTTCTCCTTTCAGAATCAGATAACCTCGGGCGCGAGGGAAAGGATTTTCATATAGTCCTTGTCGCGCAGTTCGCGGGCCACCGGCCCGAAGATGCGCGTTCCGCGCGGGTTCTTGTCGTCGCGGATAATAACCCCGGCGTTGTCGTCAAACCTTACATAGGTGCCGTCGCCGCGCCGCACGCCCTTTACCGTGCGGACGATGACCGCCTTGACAACCTCACCCTTCTTGACCACTCCGCCGGGCGCGGCCTTGCGCACCGAGCAAACTATAACGTCGCCGATACCGCCGTACTTGCGGCCCGAACCGCCCAGAACGCGGATACATTTAAGTTCTTTGGCGCCGGTGTTGTCGGCCACCTTCAGATAACTTTCCTGCTGAACCATGGCGCTCGCCTCCTTATTCGTGTCACCCCGAAAACATCCCGCTCCGGCTTGCGATGCCGCGGCAGAGCCGCCTGTTCGCAAGCGCTATGCTCGTTCGCCATTCGGCGGACAAGACGTTTTCATGGCTTCTTACTTCGCTTTTTCTATGATTTCCACGAGGCGCCAGCGTTTTTCCTTGGACAGGGGGCGGGTTTCCATCACGCGCACCTTGTCGCCGGTACGGCACTCGTTATTCTCATCGTGGGCTTTCAGCTTATAGGTGCTTTTAATGATTTTCTTGTAAAGCGGGTGGCGCACGCGATCCTGAATGGCGACCACAACAGTCTTATCCATCTTGTCGGACACGACGACGCCGACGCGGGTCTTGCGGAAATTGCGCTTGTCTTCCTGTGCGGTCGCCGCCGCGGTTACCTCGATTTCCTGACTCATTTGCCGGCGGCCTCCTTAACAGCGTCCTTGTCGGTATTTGCGCGTATCTGCGTCATTACCCGCGCGATGTCGCGCTTTATGTCGCGGATACGGATGGGGTTTTCAAGCTGATTTGTGGCGTGCTGCATCCGCAGGTTGAAAAGATCCTTTTTAAGCTCGGCGTACTTGCGGTCAAGCTCTGCGGCGGTGAACTCGCGTACCTCGGCGGCCTTCATTCGGATGCGCCCCCTTCCACAAGGGCGGCAAGGGCCGCCTTGGAGTAAATCTTGCACTTGATGGGAAGCTTGTGCGCGGCAAGGCGCATTGCCTCGCGCGCGGACTCTTCGCTTACTCCCGCGATTTCGAACATGACGCGTCCGGGCTTCACCACGCTTACCCAGTATTCGGGCGAACCTTTACCGGAACCCATGCGGGTTTCGGCGGGTTTCTCGGTGATGGGCTTATCGGGGAATATTTTAATCCAAACCTGTCCGCCGCGCTTTGTATAGCGCGTCATGGCGATACGCGCGGCCTCGATCTGGTTGCTTGAAATCCAGGCCGGTTCAAGCGCCACAAGGCCGAATTCGCCGTGGGATATAAGATTGCCGCGCGTCGCTTTGCCTTTAAGGCGTCCCCTGTGGACGCGGCGGTACTTAACGCGTTTCGGTAAAAGCACTGTGGGTTACCTCCCTTCGCTTTGAGGCGGTCTGTTCTGGGGCGGACGCGCGTCGCCGCCGGGACGCGGGCCGCCGGGGCCGCCGCCTGCCGGGCGCGAGCCGCCGAAGGTGCCGAATCCGCCGTGGCGCTGTCCGCCGCCGCCAAAGGTTCCGCCGCCGGGTCTCGGGCCGCGGTTGTCGCCGCCGGGACGCGGCGGGCGTCCGCCGCCGAAGCCGCCGCGCCTGTCGCCGCCGTCGCGGTCACGTCTGTCGCGGTCGCGCCTGTCGCGGCGCTCGTCACGGGGGCGCGGAGCCTCTATTGTGCGCGGTCCCATGCGGGAGCCGACGGTAAGAACTTCGCCCTTGTATATCCAAACTTTCACGCCGATGCGCCCGTAGGTGGTCTTCGCCTCGGCAAAGCCGTAGTCAATGTCCGCGCGCAGTGTCTGAAGGGGTATCGTCCCCTCGTGGTAATGCTCTCTGCGGGCGATTTCCGCGCCGCCCAGACGCCCCGACACGGCGGTCTTGATGCCCTTGACGGACGGGTCGCGCATCGAGCGCGCCATTGACTGCTTCATCGCGCGGCGGAACGAAATGCGCTTTTCAAGCTGCTGGGCGATATTCTCGGCCACAAGCTGGGCGCTTGCGTCGGGGCGCTTGACCTCGACGATGTTAAGCGCTACGGGCTTTGAAATAAGCTTTTCGATGTCGGCGCGAAGCTTTTCGATATCCGAGCCGCTTCTTCCGAGAACCACGCCCGGGCGGGCGCAGTGCAGAAAGATGCGCACACGGGTGGTGTCGCGCTCTATCTCAATGCGGGGGATACCGGCCGCGTAAAGCTTCCCTTTAAGGAACTCGCGGATTTTATAATCCTCGACTATAAGGTTTCCCACTTTGTCGTCGCGGGCATACCAGCGGGAATCCCATCCTTTGATGACGCCGACGCGAAGGCCGTGCGGATTAACTTTCTGACCCAAAAGATGACCCTCCCTTACTGGTCGCCGCCGCGCTCGGCAACGGTGATTGTTATATGTGAGGTGCGCTTGTTTATGCGGTTCGCGCGGCCCTTGGCGCGCGGCATAACGCGCTTCATAATCGGCCCCGCGCCGATAAGCACCTGGGACACGTAAAGTCTTTCGCGATCCATCTCGAAATTGTTTTCGGCGTTGGCGCAGGCGCTGTCAAGAAGCCTAAGAAGCGGCTCGGACGCGGCCTTGGGCGTGTGAAGCAGGATTCCGCGCGCCAGTTTGGCGTCCTTCCCGCGTATCATTTCACCCACGATTGACACTTTCCGCGGGGAAATCCTGATGTGTTTCAAATGCGCAACGGCTTGCATACGGCTTTCCTCCTACTTGGACGTCTTGCTGCCCGCGTGACCCCTGAAAAGGCGCGTGGGCGCAAATTCCCCGAGTTTGTGTCCGACCATGTCTTCCGTCACATAGACCGGAACATGTTTCCTGCCGTCATGGACGGCGATGGTGTGACCCACGAACTGCGGGAAGATGGTAGAGGCGCGGCTCCATGTCTTCAGTACCTTCTTATCGCCCTTGGCGTTAAGCTCCTCGACTCTTTTAAGAAGCTCCGGCGCCACGAAAGGACCCTTTTTAACGGAACGGCTCATTTACAAAATCCTCCTATTTCGCGTTGCGGCGCTTGACAATGAACTTATCCGTCCGGCTTTTCTTCTTGCGTGTCTTATAGCCGAGTGCCGGTTTGCCCCACGGTGTGACCGGGCCGGGGCGTCCTATGGGCGACTTGCCCTCGCCGCCGCCGTGCGGGTGGTCGTTGGGGTTCATGACCGAGCCGCGCACCGTCGGGCGGATGCCCATGTGGCGCTTGCGCCCGGCCTTGCCGATCTGGATATTCTCAAAATCAATGTTGCCCACCTGGCCGACAGTGGCCTTGCAGTTCAGACGAACGATACGCACTTCGCCCGAGGGCAGGCGCACCTGCGCGTCGCCGCCGTCCTTGGCCATAAGCTGGGCCGCCGTACCGGCGCCGCGCACCATCTGGCCGCCGCGTCCGGGATAAAGCTCGATATTGTGGATGAACGTTCCGACCGGGATGTTCGCGATCGGCAGGCAGTTTCCGGGCTTGATGTCCGCGTTTTCACCCGAGAAAACCCTGTCCCCGTCTTTCAGTCCAAGCGGCGCGAGGATATAGCGTTTTTCGCCGTCCTCGTACTGTATAAGCGCGATATTGGCGCTTCGGTTGGGGTCATACTCGATGCCGACAACGGTTCCGGCTGCGTCAAGCTTGTCGCGCTTGAAGTCGATTATGCGGTACTTCTGCTTCGCGCCGCCGCCGTGGTGGCGAACGGTGATGCGCCCGTAGCTGTTGCGCCCCGCGGTCTTGGACTTCTTGGCAAGCAGGGATTTCTCCGGGGTGAACTTGGTGATCTCCGAGAAGTCGGAAACCGTCATATGACGCCTTGAGGGCGTTGTGGGACGGTAGGTCTTGATTCCCATCTGTTACACCATCCCTTCAAAGAACTCGATCGACTTTGACTTGCGCGTAAGGCTTACTACCGCCTTCTTGGCGGCGGGGCGCGGCCCGGTGTGTACGCCCACGCGCTTTATCTTGCCGCGTACGTTCATCGTGTTAACGCTTTCAACCTCTACGCCGAAAATCTCTTCCACGGCGCGGCGGATCTCGATCTTATTGGCGTCCGGGGCGACCTTGAAGGTGTACTTCTTGTCTGACGCCTCGGACATCGAACGCTCGGTAATAACGGGGCTGATTATAACGTCATGTACGGATTTCATACGCCGTACACCTCCTCGATACCGGCCACGGCTTCCTTATCCACGATAAACGTGCCGTGGTTCAAAATATCATATACGTTAAGCACGTTCGCCACAGTCGTCCTTACACCCGGTATGTTCCGGGCGGACTTGACGACGTTCACGCGAACCTCCGGGGTGACGACAAGCGGCTTCGACGCGCCGAGTTTGGCAAGGAACGCGGCGAATTCCTTCGTCTTGATATTCTGCATATCAAGCCCCTCGACCACCATTATCTCGCCCGCGCCGGCCTTGGCGCTAAGGGCGCTTAAAAGCGCGAGGCGGCGGATTTTCCTGTTCACGGAAACGCGGTAGCCGCGCGGCTTCGGCCCAAGGGCGATACCGCCGTGCGTCCACTGCGGGCTTCGGGTGCTTCCCTGCCGGGCGCGCCCGGTACCCTTCTGACGCCAGGGCTTGATGCCGCCGCCGCTTACCTCCGCGCGGGTCAGAGTGGACTGCGTCCCCTGACGGCGGGCGGCAAGGTGCGCCTTGACGACGGTGTGCATCGACGGCTTCGAGGGTTCGATTCCGAAAACGGCTTCGCTTAAATCCATTTCGCCGACATGTTCGCCGGACATATTATAAACCTTTGCTTTCGGCATGGCCGGTTAATCTCCTTTCGGGCTTGGGTGCAGCCTAGTTATTTTTAACGGTCGCTTTAACGCTTACAAGGCCGCCTCTGGGGCCGGGAACCGCGCCGCGCACGGCGATGACGTTAAGCTCGGGGTCAACAAGCGCGACGGTAAGGTTCTGAACCGTCACCTGCTCTACGCCCATATGTCCGGGCATTGTCTTGCCGGGGAACACGCGCGAGGGGTCGGAGTTCGCGCCCATAGAACCCTGGTGCCTGTGAACCGGGCCGCCGCCGTGGGATTCCGGGCCGCGATGCCCGCCGAAGCGCTTTATGGTTCCGGCATAGCCCTTGCCCTTGCTTATCCCGGTTACGTCCACGCGGTCGTTCACGCTGAACACCGCCGCCGTAACCTCGTCCCCGACGTTAAGGCCGGAAAGCCTAAACTCTTTAAGATACTTTTTAAGCGGGACGCCCGCCTTGTTAAGGTGCCCCTTCTCCGGTTTCGATATCCGGCTCTCCGAGATATCGCCGTAACCAAGCTGCGCCGCCTCGTACCCGTCTTTCTCAAGTGTTTTAAGCTGGGTTACGACGCATGGCCCGGCCTGGATAACCGTAACGGGAATAACGCGTCCGTCCTCGGAGAAGATTTGGGTCATGCCCACCTTTTTGCCCAAGATCGCCTTTTCCATCTGTTATGTGTTCCTCCCTGCGCGGCAAGGCCGCGCCTTGTTATTGGTTGACCCGTGTGCGGCCAACATGACTTCCGGGGATTTAAAGCTTAATCTCAAATTCAAGCCCTGCGGGCAAATCAAGCCCCATCAGCGCCTCCATCGTCTTCTGCGAGGGTTTTACGATGTCGATAACGCGCTTGTGGGTGCGCCGCTCGAACTGTTCGCGCGCGTCCTTATACTTATGCACCGCGCGCAGGACTGTGACGATTTCCTTCTTCGTCGGAAGGGGTATCGGCCCGGAAACCTTCGCGCCCGTGCGCTTCGCCGTCTCGACAATGCGCTCGGCGCACTGGTCGATAAGCTGGTGGTCATAGGCTTTAAGCCGGATACGTATCATTTCCTTCATTTTCGGATGCGTCGCCGCTGCCATTGCTTTTCCTCCTTTTTTCTTCCGGGAGATTTTATCCGTCCCGCCGTGCGTGTCGCACACCCCGGCAAAAACAGCCGGTTCGGACGTCGCATGACGCGCCGTCCGCCGGCAGGCATAACGGCATAATTCCGTACCTCTCCCGGCCGCCCGATCTAGCGGGCATACTCCACCCCAGTGACCGGCAAAGGCAGTTTGGCTCTGCCCCGCCGCAATCTGCGGCTTCATCGCTCTAAGTGTTTCCCGCCGCAAGGCATACCCCGCCCGCGACAGTCACCATGGCAGTATAACCCCGCGAAATCGGTTTGTCAATAGTTTTTTTCGGTATCCGAAAATTTTTTTGGTCGGGGTAAAACTATTTTTTAAGGATTATCACTATGGCGACAATGATCGCGCCGGGAATTGCGGCAAGCGTAAGCCAGACGATTATTGTTGACACAACGTTGTCTTCGGAATCCTCCGGCGCTGCGGTTTCAGAGGGGGGCAATGGCGCAGGGGGCGGAGTCGGCGTTGGCGCGGGGGTCGGCGCAGGGGTCGGAGTCGGCGTTGGCGCAGGGGATGGCGAGGGTGCGGGCGAAGGAGTCGGGGTAGGTGCAGGCGAAGGGGTAGGAGTGGGTGCAGGCGAAGGACTGGGTGCAGGCGAAGGGGTCGGGGTGGGCGTGGGCGCAGGTGACGGCGAAGGCGTGGGCGGAGCGGACGCGGTGGGCGGCGGAGTGTATATAACGGGCGGAGGCACGGCGGAGAAGTTTTGAAGCCCCCACTCAAGCATCATCTTCGTCTCTATAAATTGGCGCGAATCTCTCGCGCCCATAGCCACGGAGATTATGCGCAGATCCCCGTTTTCCGCGTAAGATACAAGACAGGAACCCGCCGCGTAAGTATAGCCGGTCTTCACGCCCATCGCGCGGGGATAGTAATGCTCGTTGCCGCCAAGCTCCGGGGGGACGATAAGCCGGTTTGTGTTTGTCATTTGCCGTTCTTCACCCATATTTGTGGGCGGGACGGTGTATACAGGGGTATTCACAATTGTCCTGAATCGGCTTCCTTTAAGCGCCTCTGCGGTTATGCGCCCCATGTCCGCGGCGGAGGAGTGATGATCCTCGTTCGGAAGCCCGTGGGTGTTGGCAAAAACCGTGTCCTTACAGCCAAGCCGCGCGGCGCGCGCGTTCATAAGGTCAATAAACGCCCCCACGCTTCCGGCAAGGTGGATTGCCAGAACGTTGCATCCCTCGCAGGCCGAACGGATCATCACGCAGTACATAAGATCCTCAAGCCTTATTTCCTCGCCGACCTGAAGATCAACGCCGCTTGCGTCGGGCGTTATGTCGGCAAACGCCGCCTGGGTGACAAGCACTTTTTCGTCTTTGCGCGCGTCCCAGTCCCCGATAAGCTCAAGCGCCACAAGGCATGTCATTATTTTCGTAAGCGAGGCCGGGGCGCGGACTTCGTCGGCGTTCTTTTCAAAAAGCCGCGCGCCCGTATCCGCGTCAATAAGCAGTACGGCGGCGGACTGGATGTCGGATTGCGTCAAATCCGGGTATACTGCCGCCTGTGTATGCGGCGGCCGTATTGCCAGTAAAAGCAATACGGCCGCAATAATGCGTTTTATGGGCATGTTGAAAATTGCCCGCTCCGGCTTGCGATGCCGCGGCATAGCCGCCTGTTCGCAAGCGCTTCGCTCGTTCGCCTTGCAGGCGAACACGCAATTTTCAACACTTCGTTTTGCTACCATCCGTCAGACCGCGTACTTGGCGCGCGCCTTGTACTTTGTGTGAAGCAGTTTGTGCGCCTTGTGACTTCCGGGCTTTTCAAGATAGGTCGCGTATAACTCTTTAATAAGCGGGTTTTCATGGCTTTTGCGAAGGGGCATTTCCTTGTCCGTTCCGTACAAGGCCGCCGCGCGGACGGCGCGGAGGTCTGTCGAGTTGCGTACGCTTTGCGGCTGGATCGGCTGCCCGCCGCCGTTGACACACCCGCCGGGGCAGCCCATAATCTCTATAAAGTCGTACTTCTTCTCTCCGGACTTAACCGATTCAAGAAGCGCGCGCGCGTTGGCAAGACCCGAGCAAACGGCGACGTTCACCGTTTTGCCGTCAAGGTTATAGCTTGCCTCCTTGATGCCCTTCACGCCGCGCACATCGTGGAACTCAAGGCTTTTCGCCTCTCTTCCGGTGACGATTTCGGACACTGTGCGAAGCGCCGCCTCCATAACGCCGCCCGTCGCGCCGAAGATAAGACCCGCGCCGGTAGAGACGCCGAAGGCGGGGTCAAACTCCTCGTCAGGAAGGCTGTTGAATTTAAGCCCCGCGCGGTTTATCATGCGCGCAAGCTCGCGCGTGGTAAGCGATACGTCGACGTCCGCAAGCCCTTCGACCGCGCTTTGGAAGTCGCGGCGGTTTTCAAACTTCTTGGCCGTACAGGGCATTATGCAGACGACGAAGATATCCTCCGGGGCGACGCCCGACTTCTCGGCGTAATAGGTCTTCATCATCGCGCCGAACATCTGCTGCGGGCTTTTGCAAGAGGACAGATTTGGGATAAACTCGGGATAGAACTGTTCGCAGAAGCGTATCCAGCCCGGCGAGCAGGAGGTTATAAGCGGCAGAACCCCGCCGTTTTCAACCCTGTGCAGGAACTCGGTGCCTTCCTCCATAATGGTAAGGTCGGCGGATACGTCAACGTCGAAAACCCTGTCAAATCCGATACGGCGCAGAGCCGTGACCATCTTCCCCTCGACATTAAGGCCGGGCGGATTGCCGAAGCATTCGCCAAGGGTGACGCGCACCGAGGGCGCGGTTCCGACAACCACATGCTTTTTCGGGTCTTTAATGGCTTCCCATACCCTTCCGGTTTCGTCGTTATCGGTAAGCGCGCCGGTCGGGCAGACGGCCACGCACTGCCCGCAGGAGACACAGCCCGTTTCAGCGAGGTCGCGCTCGTAGGGGCTTCCGATATGGGTGGCGAACCCTCGGTCATTCGGCCCGATGACCGAAACGCCCTGGTTTACGCGGCACACCGCCACACAGCGGCGGCACAGGATACATTTTGAGTTGTCGCGCACCAGATGCGGGGTGGACGCCTCGATTTCGGGCTGCAAATTGTCGCTTTTGAAGCGGATATCCTCCACGCCCATGTCCGCCGACAAACGCTGCAGCTCGCAGTTTTGGTTTCTGGCGCAGGTAAGGCAGTCTGTGCGGTGGTTGCTTAGAATCAGCTCCAAGGTGGTGCGCCGCGCCTTGGCGACGGTTTCGGAGTTCGTAAGAATCTCCATGCCCTCGGCCACGGGATAGACGCACGAGGCGACAAGACCCGCCCTTCCCTTGATCTCGGCCACGCAGATGCGGCACGCGCCGATGGCGTTGATCTCCTTCATATAGCAAAGCGTGGGTATTTCAATCCCAACGGCTGCGGCCGCGTCCAGAACGGTGGTGCCGGCCGGTACGCTTACTGGGATGCCGTTGACTTTAACGTTTACGTCGCTCATGGCCGGGTCACTCCTTCACAATGGCGCCGAATTTGCATTTTTCCATACAGGCGCCGCATTTTATACACTTGTCCTGATCAATGACGTGCAGTTCCTTGACCTTGCCGCTTATCGCCCCGGTCGGGCAGACCTTCGCGCAAAGGGTACAGCCCCTGCACGCGTCGGTGATGCGGTAGGAAAGAAGGTTTTTGCATACGCCCGCCGGGCATTTCTTGTCGCGGACATGGGCGATATACTCGTCGCGGAAGTATTTAAGCGTTGACAGCACCGGGTTCGGCGCGGACTGCCCAAGGCCGCAAAGCGAGTTGTTGATAATATGGTTGCCAAGGTCTTCAAGTGTGTCCAAATCCTCCATAGTGCCGTTGCCTTCGGTGATTTTCGTAAGGATCTGGAACATGCGCTTTGTCCCCACGCGGCAGGGGGTGCATTTGCCGCAGGACTCGTCCACCGTAAAGTCAAGGAAGAACCGCGCGATATCCACCATGCAGTTGTCCTCGTCCATAACGATAAGCCCGCCGGAACCCATCATCGAGCCGATTGATTTAAGTGTTTCATACTCTATCGGCAGATCCAGATGCTCGGCCGGGATACAGCCGCCGGACGGCCCGCCGGTCTGCGCGGCCTTGAACTTCTTCCCGTTCGGGCATCCGCCGCCGATTTCCTCGACGACCTCGCGCAGGGTGGTGCCCATCGGCACTTCGACAAGGCCGGTGTTCGTTATTTTCCCGCCAAGCGCGAACACCTTCGTACCCTTGGACTTCTCTGTGCCAATCGCGGCGAGAGCTTCCCAGCCGTTTTGAAGTATCCATGGGACGTTGGCATAGGTTTCTACGTTATTAAGAAGCGTCGGCTTGCCGAAAAGCCCCTTGATTGCCGGGAACGGCGGGCGGGGGCGCGGCTCGCCGCGGTTGCCTTCGACCGAGGTAAGAAGCGCCGTTTCCTCGCCGCAGACGAACGCGCCCGCGCCGAGACGAACCGTAATATCAAACGAAAAGCCGGTACCGAAGATATTCTCACCCAAAAATCCGTACTCACGCGCCTGTCCTATGGCGATGTCAAGGCGCTTGACCGCGATTGGGTATTCGGCGCGCACGTATATATAACCCTGACCCGCGCCGACGGCATAGCCCGCGATTGTCATTGCCTCAATAAGGCTGTGGGGGTCGCCCTCTAGCACCGAGCGGTCCATGAACGCGCCGGGGTCGCCCTCGTCGGCGTTGCAGGCGACGTATTTGATGTCGCTTTTCTCCTGGGCCGTATACTGCCACTTCTTGCCCGTAGGGAAGCCCGCGCCGCCGCGCCCGCGAAGGCCGGACTTTGTGATAATGTCAACGATCTCCTCCGGCGTCTGCTCGGTAAGGGCGCGCGCAAGCGCCGAGTACCCGTCAAAAGCAATGTACTCGTCGATATTCTCGGGGTTTATTATGCCGCAGTTGCGAAGGGCGATACGAAGCTGTTTTTTATAGAACGGCGTTTCGGAAAGCGAGGAGATGCCCGCCTCCGCCACCGTCTCCTGATACAGAAGGCGGGTGACAATGCGCCCCTTGACGATATGCTCGCTTACAATTTCCTGCGCGTCCTCGGGCTTAACCCGCGAATAGAACGCGCCCTCGGGATAGACCACGACCACCGGGCCAAGCGCGCATAAACCGAAACAGCCCGTCTTGATTACGCGCACTTCTTTCTGCATACCGGCTTGGGCAAGGCTTTTTTCAAACTCCGCGATTATCGCCTCGCTGTTCGAGGCCGAGCAACCAGTGCCGGCGCAGACAAGAATGTGCGACCTTACAAGTTCCATAATCCCATTAACCTCCTACTGGTTCATGCCGATTGTATATTCGCTTACAACCTGTTTGTTGACGATGTGTTCGGCGATAACGCGCCCCGCCTTTTCGGGGGTCATCTTCACGTAAGTCACCTTTTCCTCGCCCGGCGCGAAAACCTCGACAATAGGCTCTAAGCGGCACACGCCGATACAGCCGGTCTGCGTGACGCTTACATTGGCAAGTTTGCGCTTTGCGACTTCCTCGACGAACGCCGCGAGTACCGGGCGCGCCCCGGCCGCGATGCCGCAGGTCGCCATGCCGACGACGATGCGCACGCTGTCCTCTCCGGTTTCGGTGCGCAGCTGGATATTGGCAAGCGTTTTTTCGCGTATAGCCTTCAGTTCCTCCAGTGTCTTCATAAAAGCGTTTCCTCCGATTCTTTTAACGATTCATATATCCAGTTAAGCACTTCGGCTTCGCAAAGCGGCACCCCGCCAAGCGCCCCGCGCATTTCGCGCGTGTCAAGCCGGCTTGCCTTCCCGCACTTCTCGTGGCGGTAGTGAAAATCGATGTCCGGCGCGCCTTGGACAAGCGTCTGCACCGTCGCCGGAAGGTCGCCAAGGGGCGGGCAGTCGATATGACCGGTGAAGAATACCGCCCTTACCGTTGTACCGCTTCCCGGGGACGACGCTATGTCAAGACTTCCGCCCGTAAGCTCGGCGGCCTGGCGGTAAAGGGGAAGCCCCAGTCCGACCTTGCGCGTGGTGCGGGTCGTCACAAATGGGTCGGTGACGGTTTTAAGGAATTCCGGGGACATGCCGCGCCCGTCGTCCGTTATGGTTATCACAAGGCTGTCCGCGTTTTCAAGCAGTGTCACGTCAATAAGCTTTGCCCCGGCCTTAACGCTGTTTTGGGCGATGTCAAGGATATGCAGCGAAAGGTCTTTCACAGGTATTTCTCAAGAATCCCCGCGACTTCGCCGGGCGTAAGCCTTCCGTAGACGTCCTCGTCCACGGTCATGACCGGGGCAAGCCCGCACGCCCCGATACAGCGCGTGGCGTCGATGGAAAAGCGCCCGTCTTTTGTAATAGAGCCGGCCTTGATGCCAAGTTTCTTCTCCGCCTCGGCAAGAATGTCCGCCGCGCCCTTTACATAACAGGCTGTTCCCATGCAGACGGATACCTGATGCTCGCCCTTGGGGTTCACCGTGAACTGCGTATAGAAGCTTATAACCCCGTAAAGCTCCGACAGGGAGACGTCAAGCCCGTCCGCGATTTTTACAAGCACCTCTTCCGGCAAATAGCCGTAAATTTCCTGCGCTTTTTGAAGCACGGGCATATTCGCTCCGGGCTTGCCTTTGTGGGCGGTGATAACCTCGTTAAGGGTCTGTTCCTGCTCCGCCGTCCCTTTGAAGGGGACAAACGTTCTCTTGTTGGGCATGTCGCGACCTCCTAGTAGTCTTCCTTATTCAAAACCCCCGCTATGGTAACACAAATTCTTAAGCGCGTCAATGATTGCCTCCGGGGTTTTTTCCGCTATTTCAAGACTGTGACGCGCGTCCGGCAGGTCTTCCAAAGCGTGCGCGTCAGAATTAAAAATATATGGTATTCTTGGAAGCTTTAACGGGTCGGAACCGCGCGTACGCTCGGCAAAGCTAAAGCCCATCGCGCCGTCCCAAAGCCCAAGGTTTGAAAGCAGCGAAAACGCGTCGCGGTCTATATGCGACGGGAACGCCACGCCGCCGCGCGCGCATACAAGCCCCGCCACCTCGTAGATGCCTATGTCGGCGGCGGACAGAAGGAATTTTTCGGCCTGTGACACATAATTGTCTTCCTCGTCGCAGACATACTGGTTTCCGAACCTGTCCGGGCGGTTTTTTATGTCCGGCAGAAGCCCGTATACAAAATCGGAAAAATCCTCCGCTTCGCGCACATTGGGGAACAGACAGATTACGTGGACTTCCTCTTTCGTGCAAAGCTCCATGCCCGGAAGGGCGATAAGCCCCCGGCTTTGCGCGTGTCTAACGAAGGGCGGGCAGTTGCGGCAGGAGTTGTGGTCGGTAAGCGCCGCCGCCTGAAGCCCGGCTAAGGCGCACATTCCGGCGAGATTTGCCGGGGTGCAGTCGTCGTCCGCGCACGGGGACAGGCACGAGTGCATATGGAAGTCGTAGTAAACCCTAGGCATAAAGAAGCCCGTACAGCTTCCCCGCAAGCGTGAACGCCGGTTCCGATGCGCGCAGCAGGGGGATGTCCTCGCCTTCAATGCGCTTGCCAAGCCCCTCGTCCGGCGCGACGCCCTCGGCCAGAATAACGCAGCACAGCCCCTGAAGCGACGCCACCGCCGCAACGTTCGGATTGGACATAATCGTTATCCACGCCGCCCCCGCGTCCGCCCTGCCCATAACCCAGCTTAAAAGGTCGCCGCAGTACCCGGCCTTCACCTCGGCTTCCAGCGCCGACTCCGTGCCGCAGAGAACCTCCAGCTCAAGAGCGTCCGCCACTTGTTTCACCGTCACGCAAAGCCCCCCCTTTTTTCAACACTTCTAATATTGATGTTTGCAATGCGGGCATTTGGGCATCTTTCACTTCGGAAAATAACAATCCTCCTGCCACGTTGCGGGGTTATCATCAATATATTGCCAAATGCGCATGTAATCGGCCTCGTTCCGAATTATGTGGTCGTGGAAGGACTTTTGCCATATTGAGTACCCGAGTTGCTTTGTAATTGAGCCTTTAAACTGTTTAATGACGCGAGAAATCGTAGGGGCGAACTGTGTTCGCCCGTCTGGTTGTGTTCGCCCTTGCGATGTAATCCCAAGAATCATGTGTACGTGATTT
>JAISVI010000009.1 GCA_031271665.1 Oscillospiraceae bacterium | reverse complement strand
CAGCACGGCAAGGGCTTTGCCGTTGTCGCGGAAGAGGTTCGCAGTTTGGCGGCGAAAAGCGCCGAGGCGGCGAATGACACGAGCGGGCTTATCGCAAACTCCATGGAGAAGGCCGAGCTTGGCGCGAGGATTGCCGACGACACGGCGGCAAGCCTTGTGGAGATAGTGTCCGGCATCAACGAGTCAAGCCAGATAGTGACGGAGATCGCCAAGTCCTCCGAAGAGCAAAGCCTTGGCATAGCGCAGATAAACCGTGGCATCGACCAAGTGGCGCAGGTGGTTCAGCAGAACAGCGCCACGGCGGAGGAAAGCGCCGCGGCAAGCGAGGAAATGAGCGGGCAGGCGAACATGCTTGAAGAGCTTATATCCCAGTTCAAGCTTAAGGGGCAAAGCCAAAACCGCCTTGCTTCCCGGGGCGGCGGCGCGTCTAAACTCGTCATGCCTGAAAAAACCGCGTATGCTCCCACGGATGGGGATTTCGGGAAGTATTAAAACACGATCGCTTGGAAAACCCGTGTTTTCGTTCGGCTTTGCCGAACGAAAACGAGCGCAGGCTTGCGAACAGGCGGCTGTGCCGCGGCATCGCAAGCCGCAGCGGGGGTTTTCCAAGGTGACAGACACGAGCGCAGGGCGCGACGCCCTCGGCGCGCCGTCATAACCTCCTGCGACATGCCGCGCAACCCGTAGGGGCGATTCACGAATCGCCCGCGCCGCAAGAAATCCTCAGTCAGCTTCGCTGACAGCTCCTTTGGAAAAGGAGCCTTACGGGGGACGCAAACCCCTGGGCGGCAGAACTGACACTGCGGTCAAAACACCCGTCCGCCTTCGGCGACCGCCCTCTTTTCTAAAGAGGGTTTTGTAGGGGCGGCGGCACAAACCGCCCTTCCGGCACCGCTTCGCGGTAGCCTTTGGCGCGGGTATGCTCCTTGGTGTCGGGGTCGCGCACCGTCTCGCTCTTCCGCGACTCCAGAAGTTTTGTAAGCTCGTACATATCTATCCATATCTGATTTGACCCGTCCTTCTGCGACGGGTCAAATATTATTTGAAGCCCCCAATGCAAATGGCTTTGCTTTATGCCGTTGGTGTTTTCCTTAAAGCTGTAGCCGGTGCGCCCCACATAGCCGATAACGTCGCCGGCCATAACGACCTGCCCGCGCGCAAGGCCTTGGGCATAGGGCCTGTTTTGCCGCATATGGGCGTAGTACCAGTACCTAAGGCCGTCAAAGCTGCGTATGCCAAGCCGCCAGCCGCCATAGCGGTTCCAGCCGATCTCCTCGACCACCCCGGACTCGGCGGCGATAACGGGCGTACCCGTCGCCGCCATAAGGTCATGCCCCAGATGTCTTCGCGCATAGCCGTAGTTGCGGCCTGTGCCGAAGTCGTCGAAATGGCTGAACGGGAAGGTTTTCGCGATGGGTGAATACGCGCGAAGGCCGTATCGCGGCTGCCAGTCCTCCATGCCTTCCGCGCCGTTGTCAACTTCGTACTCGCCCACAAGTCCGCCCAATACGGCGGAGTAGACTTCATAGTAATAGCCGAAGGTTTTAAGCTTTCCGCCAAGCTCGGACATGTCCTGACCCCCGTCAAGCGCCGCGAGAAGGTTTTTAAGATGGGCTTCCTTAAAGTTTCTGAAACTTCCGCCGCATTTCGCGCCAAGGTACGCAAGAAGCTCTATCCAGTCAACGCGGGTGCGCGAGGCGTCCTCGAAACTTTGCCTGTCAAGGTCGATAAGGCGGCGCATAAGCGTCGCCGGAACGTCGAAATCCACCCATTTTATAAAGTCGTCTGCCTGCGCGTGCGGCGCTGTGGCGGTCAGCAATAAAGCCGCGGTCAATACCGCGCATAAAAGCGTTTTCATTTGTTCAATCCCCTGTACTCACGGCATTGCGCCGCGGCAGTAGGCCAAGGTCGCCGTCTGCGGGTTTTTGTCGTATAGACAAGAAATATTATTGGCGCAACCGTGACTGTGTATACCCGACCTTACGCATACACGCGGAAGAAAAAGATGGATATTACGGCGGCAAAAAACGCCGCTACTGCATCCTGATCATCTCCCGCTTCAGCCGGGAGATGATTTTTTTCTCAAGGCGCGAGATATATGACTGGGATATGCCAAGCATGTCGGCGACTTCCTTCTGCGTTTTTTCGTCCTGGCCGCCAAGGCCGAAACGCATTGTTATAATCTCTTGCTCGCGCAGGGAAAGGCGGCTTATCGCCACGGCGAGAAGCTGGCGGTCAACGTCTTCCTCTATCGGGCGCTGGACGCAGTCCGGGTCTGTGCCGAGGATGTCGGACAGAAGAAGCTCGTTGCCGTCCCAGTCGGTGTTAAGCGGTTCGTCAAAGCTTATCTCGGCGCGCGTACCGGAGTTTTTGCGAAGGAACATAAGTATTTCGTTCTCTATACAGCGCGAGGCATAGGTTGCAAGCTTTATGTTCTTGGCGGGGTTATAGGTGTTGACGCCCTTTATAAGCCCGATTGTGCCGATGGATATAAGGTCTTCGACATGTATTCCGGTGTTGTCAAAGCGGCGGGCGATATAGACCACAAGGCGCAGGTTGCGCTCGATAAGCACCCTTCTCACCTCTTCCCCGCCCTCGGGGAACCGGGCGATAAGCTTGGCCTCCTCCTCCGGGGACAGCGGCGGGGGCAGCGTCTCGCTTCCGCCGATGTACATAACGCTGCGCGGCTTTATAAGGCCGAGGCGAACCATCAGCTTCCTTATGCGCAGGGCAAACTTTCTTTCGCTTTTCATAGACTTCCTCCCGCAAGCGCGTGATAGCCCTCGCCGCCGGAGATTGGGTGCGGCGACAGCGCTATAAGCATCTTGTCTTGTTTATTTTTGCCAAGCCATACTGCCTCCGGCTTGAACGCAAGCAGAAATCCGGATTCCACCCCAACCGCGCGGTAAGGGACAAGTCTGAACCGCGCGGGCGGGTTTTTCCAGTCTGACATCGCCTTTAACGGGTCGCGCGCCATCTCCGCCGGAATCGCGGCGTTTAGAATGTCGCGCGCCGTATCCGCGTCCACAATAAGTACCGCCGCCCCCGATACGGGGTCGCGCAGGTCGTTTCCTGTGTCAAGAAGGGCGGTGATGCGCGTCTCGCGCCCGCCGTGCGTCACCCGCACTTCCATCAAGTCCTTCGGGCCGTACCTGGCCGCGCGGCGGAATACAAGCGAAAGAAGCGCATAACTTACCGCCGCCGCAAGCAGAAGCGTCTTGAAGTCGATGGGAAGCGAGGGAACCGCGCCGGGCGAGGTTTTTCCGTAAACAAGAAGCTCTACCGCCAGAACCCCGCCGCCAAGCGTAAGCGACACGGCCAGAAAAACAACGCTTATCCGCAGGAAGCGCCTTCCCGAGTAAGGCACGAAGGCCGCCGCGGACATCGCCGCCGCCGTGAGGGCTTTGCCCGGAAGCGTGCCGATGAATTCCATTCCCGGAAGCCACACCGCGACCGCGTAGACCGCCCCCACAAGCGCCCCGCATAGAACGCGCAGACGGCGCGGCACCACGCCTGTGATCTTCGCCGCCACAAGCAGAAGCAGGTAGTTTATTATAAGGTTCAGCAGGAAAACGCTGTCTATGTATATAACACGAATCAGTGCCACCCCCTGTCCGCGTCTTAATTATAATCCTGTCCGATTGTCGAAGACGTACGAAAACGCCGCGCGCCGGATTTTTCTCCGCGCGCATATTTCGCCCGCTTTGTCGGATAATATTAGGGCAGAAATAACTAAAGGAGGCATTCCCAATATGGCGAAGCTTACGACGAAGGAACTCACCGCGCTTGACGAGTCGCTTAATCAGGAGCAGGTGATCATCAAGAAGTACCACACCATGGCAGGACAGTGCGGCGACACCAAGCTTAAAAGCCAGCTTGAATCCATCGCGACACGCCACCAGAAGCACTACAACACGCTTATTTCCCACTTGAAGTAGAAGGAGTATTTACGATGGCAATGAAGAAAGCGCAGCCCTCGGCACAGACGGGCGCAAAAAAAACGCCGCCCCCCGCGGCGGCACGCGCCAGAAAGACACCCGCCCCACCCGCCCCCGCCGCGCGCGCAAAAAAGGCACAGCCCACCATGTCGATGGGCGACAAGGAAGTTATAACCGACATGCTGTCAAGTCAGAAGTTCCTGACAAGCACCTATAACACCTATTCGGGCGAGTGCATGGATCAAAACCTTCGCATGGATATGCTGGACATCCTTAAGGACGAGCATAATATCCAGAATGACCTTTTTAACACGATGAACAGCCGTGGCTGGTATCCGACCAAAAACGCCCCGGCCAAGGAGATCACGGCCACGCTTAATAAATTTTCCGGCGCGCAGTAGCGCAAAGCGACAAGTAAAACTATCAGAACTTAGACAGCATAAACCCTCCCCGAGCCGAAAGGTGACGGGGAGGGTTTTTCAGACTGATAACAAACGCCGTAACTCGCATGGCACGCAGAGAACCCTCTCCGTCACGCTGCGCGTGCCACCTCCCCCAAGGGGGGAGGCAAGGCGTCGCACCCCACAAAACCCTCTTTAGAAAAGAGGGTGGCCGCCGAAGGCGGACGAGTGTTTTGACCATAGCGGACGCAGTCCCCGCCGTCCCGTCCTGCACACAGGCTATTAGAAACACCCAGTTTTACGAAATAATTGAAATTATTGTTGACACGTTCGGCATTGCGTGTTACATTTAATATGGAAGGGATTTCATCGCGCGAAACAAAGAGGTAATAAAAGAAAAAGGCGGCTTTTCTGCGTTTCGCGGAAAGGAGTACACTATGAAAATCAAACGCGCGGCGGTATTGCTCGCCGTTGTACTTATGCTTCTGCCCCAAGCGCCGCAAGCACCTAACCAAAGCTATGTCCAACCCGACGGTTCGCGAGTGCTTGCGGTGGGACACGATTTATCCTTTGAGGGTACGCGTAAACTTGTCCTCGATACCAACGCGCCAAGCAACTCTTTTGTAAGAATTGACCTTGTTAATGAAGTGGTCACAATAGTGCAGCCGCCGGATAACCAGTCGATGTTAGAGTATCTGGGACTTTTGAACACCCAACCGTCCATCCCGGAAGGCAGGGATGATTAAATATGCGGAAATTCCCCCCGAAGCTTTCCAGAATCCTTTCCTTTGTAATCGTTGCGGCTGTAGCGGCAGCATTTCTTGTTTGCGGCTTTTTCACGGGGCGCGCGATACAACCGCAGAGAGGATATGATTTTTCATTACACGTAAAGGTTCTCGAAGTACATGATAACTTCATGGTTGTTCAGGAATTCTTTAATGATGACGCCGATTACCATCGTAGTTTGAATATATCATTTTCCATTCCGATGAGGAATCATAAGGCGAGGATATTAAATGCTGACGGCAAAACCATACCGCCGGAGGAAATACCCGTTAACAGCATTGTGCTGATCACCCATGACGGATGGATCACCGGCAATGGAGATGTCTATATTGTGTATTTAATTCAGCTTTCAGATCATCTGCCGGAAACATAATGCCATTACTCCTGTTTAAGAGTGTCGCAAACTCTGTTAAGGATGGTGTGGATAATGAAAAAAAGGTTTTTTGCACTGATTATTACAGGCGTCGCGGTCGTATTTTTCGCGGGTGGATTACTGGCAGGACGTTTTATAGAGAAACCGCTATACCTTTACGCAAGGGTTCTTGAATTGCGTGAGGACACACTTAGTGTTGAAGCCGCATACAACGACGGGCCTCGCCGTTTATACGGCCAATTAGAGTTGTTTATCAGCAACCC
>JAISVI010000094.1 GCA_031271665.1 Oscillospiraceae bacterium | reverse complement strand
GCGGCGGCGGGGCCGCCCGCTTCGCGCCCAAGCCCAAGCCCGCCGACGCGAAGGCCGCCTTTAAGCGCATTATGAAGATATACCTGCGCTGGTCAAAGCCCGTGGCCGCCGCCGCGCTTCTAACGCTTGTCTCGTCGGCTATTGCCGTCGCCGTGCCGTATCTGTCCGGGCTTTGCTTCGACACGATGGACGCGCAAAGCTTTACGGCGGACAGGCGGACGCTTTACACGCTTATCGCCGTAATCGCGGCGCTGCACATTGTAAACTGGGCCGTTTCGTCCATAAGTGGGGTGATACTGCTGAAGGTGTCGCAAAGGCTTGTGTCCGTCCTCAGGGGCGAGTTCTTTTCAAAGCTGCAGCGGCTTCCCCTTGGGTTTTTCGACACGCGCCCCCACGGCGACACGATGAGCCGCCTTACAAACGACGCCGACGCCATAAGCTCTACAATAGCGCAGACGACGACCCAGCTTGTGTCCGCAGTGCTTACGCTTGCCGGGTCGCTTACGGTAATGCTTATCCTAAGCGTGCCGCTTACGCTTACCGTGCTTGTAAGCGTGCCGCTTGTAATAATACTCACGCGGGTAATCACGAAAAAAAGCCGCGCGCATTTTATCGCCCAGGCGATAAATCTCGGAATGCTTAACGGCATTACCGAGGAAAGCGTGACGGGGCTTAAAATGGTGAAGGCCTTCGGGCGGGGGCGCGCGATACTCGCGCAGTTCTCCGAGACAAGCGAAAAGCTTTACGTTTCAAGCGTAAAGGCCCAGACATGGGCGGGCGGCATGATGCCGCTTATGAACGTCATCAATAACCTTACCTTTACCTTGGTCGCCATCGTGGGCGGATACCTTTCGGTCAATCACGGCCTTCTGGTCGGCACGCTTGTAAGCTTTTTAAGCTATTCCAAGCAGTTCGGCCAGCCGCTTAACGCCATAGCGGGCATGTTCAACACAATACAAAGCGCGCTTGCGGGCGCGGAAAGGCTTTTCGAGGTTATGGATCAGACCGAGGAACCCCCCGACGACCCGGACGCAGCAGACCTGCGCGCGCCCAAGGGCGAGGTTTCCTTTGAAAACGTGGACTTTTCCTATACGCAGGACAGAAGCATCCTTAAAAACGTAAGCTTTACCGTCCGCGCGGGGGAGACTGTCGCCCTTGTGGGCGAGACAGGGGCGGGAAAGACCACCATCGTCAATTTGCTTACGCGCTTTTATGACGTTACCGGCGGCGAAATAAAGATAGACGGCGTCCCTATCCGTAAAATAAGGCGCGAAAGCCTTCGCGGCTGTTTCTCCGCGGTGCTTCAGGAGACATGCCTGTTTTCCGGCACGGTCATGGACAATATCAGGTACGGCGAACATGGCGCCACGGACGAGGACGTTGTAGCGGCGGCGAAGCTTGCCCGCGCGCACGATTTTATCCGGCGTCTGCCGGAGGGGTATCACACAAAAGTGACCGGAAGCGGCGGCAATCTAAGCGAGGGGCAGCGACAGCTTTTGGCTATCGCCCGCGCAGTTCTGCGCGACGCGCCGATACTTATCCTTGACGAGGCCACCTCCTCGGTGGACACGAAGACGGAAAAGGACATCCAAAACGGCCTTACCCGCCTTACGGATAGCCGCACAAGCTTCCTTATCGCCCACCGCCTTAGCACTATTCGCGACGCCGACCGTATAATGGTCGTCGGCGACGGCAGAATCCTTGAAAGCGGCGGCCATGGCGCGCTTATGGCCGCGAAGGGGGCGTATTACGAGATGGTCATGTGCCAGATGGGGGGAATTTCCCACGGCTGACGCATGGACATTTATGCCTTTGCCCTGTCCGCGCGGGCAAAGTGATTGACGCAAATAATATCTTGTGTTATCATGGGGACACTTGCAAAAGCGCCTGTAGCTCAGGTGGACAGAGCAACTGCCTTCTAAGCAGTGGGCCCGGGGTTCGAGTCCCTGCAGGCGTGCCACGAGGTTATTATAAGAACACCGTATTTTTCAATGGCGGGTTCGTCGTGACGGTGTACTTACAATAACCGCGCCCAAATCAAAAAAGCGCCGAGGGTACAAAGCCTTGGCGCTTTTTGCTGTGCCTTTAAGCGGCGTGCCGTTTTTCTGGCAGTACTGTGACGAATGTCTTCTGAAACACGGTTGCAAGAACGAGCAACACCGACACAAGCATGATTACGATATCCGCGCCCTTTGTTGCCCCGGCTTTCACGAGTGAATCGTTTGCGTATATGCCGTCTCCGAAAAGCGTTATTGCCTGTTCGTAGATATTCGTAACAACATGCGGCTCACCACCCGTGGTATAGAATGCACCAAAGCAGGCAGATATAAATGCGGCAAGTGCGGCACAGACACACAGTAGAAGATTTCTTCGATTTCGCATACTTATTCCTCCAGAGCAGCTAATAATTTTCCGCTGCGTTGCATTCTGCCATGTGTGAGTACCCATCTACAAGCATAGCACAGTGCGGCATACTTGACAGAACGCGGCACGATTGCTCGTTTTCGCGGCATGGGTTGTAAGTCTGCTGGCTTGACAATTACTCCGCTCCGCGCAACCTTTCCACCACTGTAGATTTCGCTATCCCCCGGTAAACAACCCCCGGTGTCGCAAGGCATACGGCTGCAACAACAAGCGCCGCAATAAGCACAGGGAGAAAGGGAAAGGTAAAGACAGCGTAATCCGCTTGCTGCTTAAACATCGTGAAAATCCCATAGGTTACGGCGCTTCCGACTGTCAGCGCGGACAGCAGAGAGATACAGCCGTAACCTATACCCTCCCACAGCAGCATCGCCCGGATCTGCCTGCGGGTCATGCCTATGGATTCCAATGCCGCAAGTTCGCGTTTGCGGACAAGTACGCCCACGGACATGACGTTGATGAAGTTTAGGATGCCAATTAAACCAAGCACTAACGCAATACCGCCGCCCAGAACAAACAGTAACATACGGGAATCGTTCATGGACCGGCGCGCTTCTATTTTTGACGTGCGTGAAATATCATAATCGCCGTCCGTAAGCTCCTTTAGCGCCTCCAGAAATTCCGCTTCATAGCTATCGGCAACACTGATGTACAAATCCGAGCGTATGGCTTCGCCGCCAACCAGCCTATCCAAGAACGAATTAGACATAACCAGTGTAGGCGCGAGGATATATTCTCTGACCATTCCCTGCGGGGCAAATCCGGCCACCGGTACAGTCACGCCGGTTCCGGTTCCGGTATTTATGCTGACAGAGTCTACGCCGGTAAGGAGCGT
>JAISVI010000073.1 GCA_031271665.1 Oscillospiraceae bacterium | reverse complement strand
CTAATTTATTCTTGGGGGTGATTCTCCATGAGTACACCCGCGAAGCCCATTTAATCGCGCCGCAAGACTTTATAGACCAGCTCTTGACCGTCAACTTGGCACAAGTCCACGTTGAGCGGACGGCGGAAAGCCACGTCATGGGGAAGAAAGACAGCTTGAACATGTATTTCAAAGCGTTGCCGATTCAGCGGACACACGAACAAACCATTTTCGGCAGCGGCGAAATAAACTTGTCGTTCGGCACAATGCGTTATGAGCGCACGGCGGAACGTCACACCATAAAGGAGGAATAAACGTGAGCGCATTTATTAACAGCGACATTACCAACGGCGGGCGGCTTCTCATTGCCAAAACCTATTTAGGGGGCAGAACAAACTTTACACGGATTGTTATGGGTGACGGCTACCTTCCCGCCGATACCGCGCCGCGGGACATGACGGACGTTGTTCACGGCGTTGTGAACGTGCCTATTTCCAAAAAGAGAATCAACGCCGACGGTACGGCGGTTATTGGCGGCGTGTTCTCAAACGCCGACATTCAAACCGAATTTTTTTACCGCGAGCTTGCGCTTTTCGCGGAGGACGATTCCGGCGCGGAGGTTCTTTATTGTTACGGCAACGCCGGGGACTTCGCGGAGAAAATAACGCCCGTGGGCGGAAGTGACGTTATCGAAAAGACGATTGACATTGTAACGGCAATCGGAACAGCGGCAAACGTCACGGCAACAATCGTCCGTTCGACCACAGCGGACGAAATCAGCTATAACGACAGCGTAAGCGGAATCGGGGCGGACAGCGTTCAAGAGGTTATAGAAATCCTTGCCGCCCAGGGCGTGAACAAGATTCCCGTTATCCTCATATCAGAAGCAGAGCCAACCGAGCCTTGCGAAATATGGCTAAAGCCAACGGGACAAAGCACGATTGACCCCGCAAGCCCCGGCGATATTGAGGACCCGGACAACCCGACCGACCCCGAAACGCCCGCCGCGCCGATATACTTTTTCTTGGCGCACTACTACGACAAGGTGAATAGGGTATTTGTCCCGTTCATGGAAACGAACACGGCGCAAAACATCTTTCTTACGCCGGGGAGCGCGGAGAGCATAGCCGACGCCATTACACAGCTTCAGAGCGGGCGGGCGTATATCGCCACGGAGCTTTACGCCCATATCGGGGACATGGGGCTTCACACACAGCCGGGGCAAATGGACAATATCAATACGGCTATGGGCGAATTGGTTCTTCACGTTGAGGACATGGACATTCACGTTACGGCGGCGGACAAAGCCCGTTGGACCGAGGGCGCGGACACGGCGGACGAAGCCTTGACGCTTGCGGGAACGGCAAGCGAGAACGCGAACCAATACGAAACCCGGCTTGCCCGGATTGAAGATAGCCTTTTCAACAACATCACGGGCAACCCCTTCACCGTGGCGTTTGACAGCCTTTCAGGGTTAAACCTTGTCAAAGGAATCTGGAATAACGAGAGGGCAAGGGTGGAATGTTAAAATTTGCGTGTACCGCAAAAGAGCTTTCATGTATAATCGGGAGTTTGTTTATTGAATTAGAATCGCCATGCGCCTTATGTGAGGACAAAGAGCAAATAATAATTTGCGGAACGTCCTACACCGGGCAACGGGCGGTTCTTTTCATAGGCAAAGACGGGCTTTATTTTGACGGGGACGCGGAGGACTTGAACGAAATCCGCAAAACGAGGTGTATTAGTGGCGCAAAACGATAATAAACAGCCGTCCGAATTTCTGATTATCACGAAGGCGAAAGACCTTGTAAAACACACTTTCGCCATGACTTCGGAAAAGAGATACCCGAAGAAATACCGCGCTTTGACCGAACGGCTTTACGACCGAACGCTTGACATATTCGAGTGTGTGGAGGAAGCCAACGAGTTACAGCTATCCGACCCGCGGGAGTTCGCGGAGCGGCAACGGTTACAGGGGCGCATACTTACGCTATGTAAGACAGTTTTGTTTTTCATAGAATTGTCACATGAAAGGGGGTGTATCAGCATTGAAAGTAGTCAGCATTGGGCTAAATATGTGCTTGATGTAAAGTACATGACAGCCAAATGGAAGAAGCAAGAGAAAGAGCGGCGCGGGATTCCGCGCTAATTTCTTGCTTGGGGTATGCTTTGTTAGTCACCCAACGCCGCCAATTCGTACAACGTCCGCAACGTCAACACGTCCGGGACGCTGAACAACAACAACGCGTACAACGGCAACAGGGGCGTTCGTCCGCTTTAGTGGAAACCGCGAACGAGTAAGCTATACGCTGAAAGCAGAGGACCACCAATAAAGGAAAGCATATCACCGCCGCCGCCTAAAGGCGGTAAATACATGATTGTTGACGCTGATACATTGCGCAATTTTTGGCAAGGTAAAGGCTATAAGCGACAAGGAGCATTTTTATATGACAGACTTTGAAAAGGTGTGCGGGTTCAAGAGCTTGCACACCGCGTTTAAGAAATCACGCCGGGGAAAGCGCGGGAAAGATAGCGTCGCAAAGTTTGAAGCGAATTTGCTTGAAGCCCTCCACCTTCTCCATGTCATGCTTACGGGAAAGACCTATAGAATGTCCCCGTACTTGACGTTTGAGGTTTACGAACCGAAACGGCGAACGGTAATGTCCGCGGCGTTCAAAGACAAAATCGTTCATCATTCAATTTGCGATAACGTGCTTGAAGAACGGTTGTCGAAATCCTTTATCCTTGACAACTACGCCACACAGCGCGGCAAGGGAACACACTTCGGGCTTGACCGCTTGGAAGGGTTCATGCGCCAATATTACAGGCTTCACGGCATGGACGGTTGGGTTCTCAAATGTGACATAAGCAAATATTTCTATTCAATTCGGCACGACGTTCTAAAAGAGCAGTTGCGAAAGTTCGTCACCGATACAGATACATTGTGGTTGATAGATTTAATTATTGATTCAACCGAAAGCCCCGGAATCCCGATAGGCAACCAAACTTCCCAATGGTTCGCCGTTCTCTATCTTAGCGGCTTAGACCATTTCATAAAGGAAAAGTTGGGAATCAAGTATTACGGGCGTTACATGGACGATTTTTTCTTAATCCATGAGGACAGGGAATACTTGCAGAAATGCCGCGGAGAAATTGAAAAGCGCGTAAGCGAGTTGGGGCTATCGCTCAACAACAAGACAAACCTTTTCCCATTGCGGAACGGCATTGACTTTTTAGGCTTCCACACCTATTTGACCGAAACGGGCAAAGTCATTCGCAAGATTCGCCGCAAGAGCAAGAACAACGCACGGCGGCGGCTTAAACGCATGAAGGGCTTGCTTGTCAAGGGCGGGTTGAGCTTTAAGAAGGTTCAAAGCTCATATCAGAGTTGGAGGGGACACGCGCAACACGGGAACACTTACCATCTTGTCCGCGATATGGACGCATATTTCACGAAACTATTTAAGGAGTGTGAGGAAAAATGCCCCAAAAGTTAAGCGCATTGCTTGTCGGCGCAAAGGTAAAGGAAGCCAATAGCCTTTACTTCGGGAAACCTATTATTTTCCGAGTTGTTGACAAGAACCATGCGGGCTACCCCGCAAATTCCGTCACGTTGCAGACGGACAAAATTATTGCCCTCAAAGCCTTTGACGGCAAGGAAGCGAGCAACAGCGACGCCAACCGCAAGAATTACGGCAACAACCGCTATATACATAGCAACTTGCGGCAATGGCTAAACAGCGACAAGGCGGCTAACGCATGGTATACCGCCCAACATACCGCAGACGCGCCCCCGACGACCGCCAACAGCGCAAACTATAATGGCTATGACACGGAAGCGGGCTTTTTAGCGGGCTTCTCCGCGAGCCTGAAAGCCGCTCTAATGGAAACAACCCTAACCGTGGCGAAGAACACCGTCACGGACGGCGGCGGGAGCGAAACCGCTACAGACAAAATCTTTCTTGCGTCCAATACAGAGGTTGGGCTTACCAACGAAAACAGCGTTGCCGAGGGTTCAATTTTAGCGGCATACAGCGACAACACTTCCCGGCTTGCGTACCCGACCGCCGAAGCCGTGGCGAACAGTAACTATACAAGTTCGAGCTTCAACACCGGGGCGGCTTGGTATTGGTGGTTAAGAACACCCACCGCCGCCAATTCGTACATCGTCCGCAACGTCTACACGTCCGGGACGCTGAACTACTACACCGCGTACCACGGCCACTGGGGCGTTCGTCCGCTTTGTAATTTGTCATCTGAAATCTTGGTATCTGATTCCGTTGATAGTGACGGCGCATACACGATTATATGGAATCAGCCCCCGACCGCGCCGAACGGCATAACGCCGCCGACAACCGCGTTGGGCGGGAAGTCCGCAACGATAAGTTGGGGCGCGTCCACGGATTCGGACGGGAGCATAAGCGGCTATATCGCCGAACGCGCCACCAACGGGGGCGCGTTCGCGCAAATTTACAAGGGTATCAACCGCACATATACCGACACCATAACGGCGGGGTTGACTTCGGTTCAATACCGGGTGAAAGCCTACGACAACAACAACGCCGAAAGCGCATACACGACCGCGAGCGTTCAAACGGTAATAAACAGCAACCCGCCGACCATCAGCGGGAGCAACGCCGACTTGGGCGCGAAAACGGGCGCGTTTTCGCAGACCTACAACGTGACGAACCCGGACAGCGGCATTACAAAAACCTTGACGGTTGTTGAGAAAATCGACGCCAAACAGAAGCGGAGCTTTACCGCAACGTCCGGCGCGACAAATACTTTCAGCGTCACGGCGGACGAATGGCGCACCATTACCAACGGTTCGCACACCTTAACAATCACCGTCACGGACAATTACGGCGATACCGCAACCCGGCAATATACCTTCAGCAAGAGCGAAACGCAAATAGAGTTTACACTTGCAACGCCGCTTTCCGCCGACGCCGCCGTTACGAAGGGGATTATGAACGTGTCCCGGCAGATTCCCGCGGGCGCGACCTTTAGCGTTGAAGTGTGCAACAACGGCTTCGACGCAACGCCCACATGGGAGGACGTGACCGCCGCCGTTATCGCCGGGAGCAAGTTCTTCCTCACGAACACGACCAAAACCGCGACGAATTGGGGCTTCAATATCCGAATTAAGGCAGACAGGCAAACCGCCCAGGGCGATTTGTTCATTGCCGGGTTAGGGGGTAATTTTGAATGAGCGTACAGCATAAAGAGGACAGCATAAGGGACCGGCGGCTTGTCAATATGGGAATCACGCCGCCCGACAACTGGAATAGCGTTACGCAAGTTCGCGCCGTCAAGAAAGCGGAAATCGGCGCGGCTTGCACCACCGCCATTTATGCCGGGGTGGAGGTTGGCGGCAAGCATTACAGTTTGACCGAACACGACCAAACGGAGCTTATGGCACAGCTTCAGACAATCAAAGAGGGCGCGGCAGCGGTCCCCTACCACGCAGACGGGGAGCTTTGCCGCATGTACCCCGCCGCGGAGTTCGGCGCAATCGCGGCGGCGGCAACGGCGCATGTGTTCTATCATAGGACATATTGCAACCATGTAAACGCATGGATTAAGAAAGCGACCCTTAAACAGCTTGACGCGATAACATACGGCGCGGAGTTACCCGCCGACCTTGCGGAGAGTATGGGCGCGATTCTTGCGGCGGCGGGCGGTACGGCATGAAAAGAATATTGATATTATGGATTGTCTTGGGGGCGGCTTACGTCACGATTGAAGTATTGTGGCGCGGACACACGCACCCGTCAATGTTCGTTGTCGGCGGGCTTTGCGGCGTGTTGGTGGGGCTTATCAATCAGATTCCCCGATTCTACCGCGCCCCCGTTGTTGTGCAATCGCTCATAGGCGCGGCTATCGTCCTGATTGTCGAGTTTTTGAGCGGTTGCGTTCTTAATCTATGGCTTGGGCTTGGGGTATGGGACTATTCCGGGCAGTTCGGCAACATCTTAGGGCAAGTTTGCGCCGGGTACGCCGTTCTATGGGTTTTCCTAATGCCCTTTGCGATATGGGCGGAAGATACCGGGCGTTGGCTTATTCACGCATGGGACAAGCTCTTGCGCCGCTCAACGGGACCGCCCCCGCAATACCCGCCTTACACAATACGCCGCGTTTATGCGGACTTCTTTACAGGAAAGTAAATGACAAGCCCCCGGCGCGAGCTGAACCGCGCCGGGGGTTCATTTTGGGGTGATAATATGCTAACAGCGGAAGAATTGGCGGCTATCGTCCGGGAACAGGGCGAAAAGATTGTTGCAGTATCGGAAAGCGCGAAGTCCGCCCATAAGCGCATAGGCGAGGTTGGAGAAATCGCTTCGGGCATACATGAGCTTGCGACAAGCGTTGCGGGTATGGCGGCGGAAGTGAACATGTTGACAAAGAACGTGGACAACGCCGTTGAACGTATCGAAAAAGGACAGAAGATACAGGGCGAGCGGATAGGCAATATCGAAAAAGCCATTGCCCTATATCAGCGGGACGAAAAGACGCTTGATGAACACGACAAGCGGCTTGACGCATTGGAAAAATCCGTTTTGCTTATCGAGCAGAACAACAAGACGCTTGCGGAGTGTGAGAAGCGGCTTGACGAAATCGACAAAGAACCCGCGAACAAATGGAAAGACCTTGTAAAACAAGTCACGGGGATAATCGTTGCCGCCGTCCTTGCCTACATCTTGGCGAAGTTCACATAAGGGGGCGGAAATCATGTATATCATAATCGGCGCGGCGGCGTTCGTTATCGGCGTGATTGTTGCCGCGTTCGTCCTTTCGGCGGCTATCCGGGCGAACAACGCCCGCCGCCGCAAGGCGAAGGGGCAACCCGAGAAAAAGCGGCGCAAGTTTGAGTATATAAAACTCATTCTTGCGCTTGTTATGTTGACATATTTTGTGGGCGTGTTCGTGGGCGTGAAAATCGCCTTTATTGACTTTTCGCAATTAGGCGTTTTGCTTGCCTTTATCGGTACGCCGACCGCCGTTGCCATTGGCTTTTACGCATGGAAGGCAAAGGCGGAAAACATTGTCAAGATTAAAAAGGACAACCCCGAGGAAACCGCGGGAATCCCGGTTGACGTGAACAACATCAATCCATAGGAGGAAAGGAAATGAAGCTATATTTAAGCCCGAGCAATCAGCCCGCCAACAAGTACGTTGTGGGAAACACAACGGAAAAAATAGAAATGGAAGCCGTTGCCGCGAGGGTTAAGGCGTTGCTTGACCGCGATTATTCTTGTGATACCGTTATGGCTACCTTGTCAATGGGAATCAGCGCGAACGAACGCCCACAGGAAGCCAAAAACAGCGGTTGCGATTTTTACATTGCGATTCACAGCAACGCAGCGGGCGGGAAACCTCCATGCACGGCGGCGGGCGCGGTTGCGTTCTATCACCCGAACAGCGCGAAAAGCAAAGCCATAGCGGAAGCGGTTGTCAAAGAGCTTAACGCCGTATGCCCGCACAAGTCAAACAGGGCTTCGCAAGTTGCGTCCGGCATGACGCAATTCGAGGGTTCGGGGTATGGGGAAATACGGTCCCCCATGCAAAAGGGCGTTCAGCCCGTTTTAATCGAAGTGAATTTCCACGACAACACGACAACGGCACAATGGATTATTGACAGCAAAGACGCGATAGCCGCCGCCGTTGTTAAGGCAATCACCGCCGCGTTGAGCATTGCCAAAAAGAGCGGAGCGGCGGCAACGCCCGCGCCAACGCCGACGCCCGCCGCGCCGACCGGGGACGTTGACAAAACAATATGGGACTTCCTCATTGCTAAAGGCTTGAACGCTTTTGGGGCGGCGGGCTTAATGGGGAATCTATTTGCCGAAAGCGCATTAAACCCGCGCAACCTCCAAAACAGCTATGAAAACAAATTAAGCTACACCGACGCCACCTATACCGCCGCCGTGGACAACGGGACGTATTCAAACTTCGTAAGGGATAGCGCGGGCTATGGGTTAGCGCAATGGACGTTTTGGAGCAGAAAACAGGCGTTGCTTGACTTCGTGAAAGCGGCGGGCGCGTCAATCGGGGACTTGTCGGCACAGCTCAATTTCTTATGGAAAGAGCTTCAGGGCTATGCGGGAATCGTGACCGCGCTTAAAAGCGCAACGTCCATTTTACAGGCTTCCAACCTGATACTTACGCAATACGAAAAGCCCGCCGACATGGGCGCGGCGGTACAGGCGAAGCGGGCGGAGTACGGGCAGACCTATTATAACAAGTTCGCCGGAAAAGGCGCGACCGTCGCGCCGCCGACCGCGCCCGTGACCCCTACAACGCCCGCCACGCCCCCGGCTTACAAAGTGGGGGACATTGTACAGTTCAACGGCGGAAGCGTCTATAAATCGTCTAACGCCGCCACAGCCGCCACCGCGAAGGACGCAAGCCGTTGTAAGGTTACGCAGTTAAGCAGCGGCGCGAAATACCCGCTTCATCTTGTTTCGGAGGACAACGGCGGCGTGTGGGGTTGGGTTGCGGCGGCGGACGTTGGAGCGGGCGCACAAAACGCAGTTCCCTATACCGTGAAGATAGCGAGGGGGACAAGCTACCGTAAGGGACCGGCGGAGAGTTCCGCCGTTGCCGGGACAATCAAAGACGGCGGGGTGTATACCATTGTCGAGGAACAAGGCGGCTTCGGCAAGCTCAAAAGCGGCGCGGGTTGGGTATCGCTTGGCGCGACTGTAAAAATATAAAGGAGGACCAGGACCATGAAAATTATAACCTTCCTCTTGGCGAATTGGGATAGCGTTCTTGTTGTGCTTTCGGTTGCCGCGGGCGTTGTCGTGCTTATCCGCCGCGGAGAAACGGCTTTTCTTGAAAACTTGCTTTTCAAACTTGTTATTCAAGCTGAAAAAGACTTCGGCGGCGGGACCGGCGCATTGAAACGCGCAACCGTCATTGATTGGGTTTATGAGCGGTTGCCGCGAATCTTAACGCTTTTCATTTCCCGAAGCCTGATTGAGCGGCTTTTAGATTCCGCGCTTGCCGCCGCTAAAAAGAAATGGGCGGAGAACCCGCTATTGCGCGACTACATCAGCGGCAACCCGCCGACCCCGAGCGTGTCAAGCATTGACAGCACGGGGCAATAACGCCCGTGTCCGATTCGGACACATACACACAAGCCCGCCACGGTTCACAACGAGCCGCGGCGGGCTTTATTTGGAGGTTACAGCATGAACAATAACGGTTGGAAATGCACTTGCCCCAAAGAAGCGGGGCTTGATATATGCGATAAATGCCGCGAGCGGGTGGAAGCCCCCGGCTATGAGGACATTTATATTGACTATTTCAAAGAAAAAGCCCGCAAGGTTGCGGAAGCTGAAAAGCACTTCGGACATATTGCGGGTTGCGAGCGGCTTATGAGTTGCGCCATTGATGAAACAGAGTTTGACACGGTAAACAAGGCGTTACAAGCGGGAGAAATACCGCCTATAACAGATAGTAGGACGTTGCGCTTGGGGGCGTCGAGTATGAGCTTGCGCCGGGAGAACAACAAAACACCGAAGCGGGTAATAATCGACATTGACCCGGCTTGCCCGTATGTGTTGGTTCGGGTTATCGTCAACGAAAATTCGCCTGATACGCTTCAAGATAACCCGGCGGGTGTATTCGGAGGGATTGACATGGAGCGAAAGCCGCGCAATATTACCTTGACGGCAGAAGAAGCCATACCCATATCAAAAGAAATCATTGAAAATTTTTACAACAACGCGGATTTTGATATGGTTTACAACGAGCTTGAACGATTTATGAAAATCGTTGAGCTTGTCAGCGGGGAAAAGCCGGACACAATAAACGCGGACAGGATAATAAGCTATTTAACTTACGCTTCAATCTATGCCGCGAACACGCGCCCGCGCTCAAACGAGCTTGACGGCAATAATTAAAGTTTCGTCGTTAAATTCATTGACGCACAACTTAATTTTTCCGCTTGCTTCCAACTTGCGGAGTTCGCGGCTTAAATCGTCCTTATTCATTCCCGAAGCGGCATAAATTTCATTAAAGCCGACCGCGACCCCATAAGCCGCAAAATTTTCCGCAGGGACAGACTTAATAATATTCAGTAATTCAAGCATAATCAACCCGCCTTTCAGAAGTAAAACGCCCGCCGCTACAATTACAGCGGCGGGCGTTTTTTGTTGCCTATTATCTATAGACAACCATTCCGAACAGCCCATTTACAAAGATAAATCGGGGTTCGGATAGCGTATAATCTGGCGGAGAAGCGGGGATTTGAACCCCGGCGCCGGTTTCCCGGCCTACGCCCTTAGCAGGGGCGCCTCTTCGGCCACTTGAGTACTTCTCCATGCGGCAGAACAAACGGACGGGAAACACCGGCAGCCATACGCTGTGCCGTGTGAAACCGCCCCGTATTCTATTTTGTGAACCGGCTTTATTCTACACGCTTGGCCGCGTGTTGTCAAGCGCTTTTTCACCTCACAAAGCGCTGTTCTCTAAGAGTCTGTTTACTATCTGTTCGCGGATGGTAAACAGGCTCTAAAGCCCGAAGTACGGGTCTATCTTGCCGCGCAGGAGTTCCTTGTTCACGGGCTTCAGAAAATACTCCCGCACGCCAAGCGCTTTCGCGGCAAGTACGTTGTCGCGCGCTGAGTTGTCGGTAAGGAACATAAGCGGCGTATCTTTGTGTTCCGGAAGCTCGCGCAGAGCCTTCGCCAGTTCAAGCCCGTTCATCTCCGGCATTTCGATGTCAAGCAGAAACAGCGCCGGACGGTATTTGCGCGCGGCCTCAAGCGCGGCCGCGCCGCTTGTCACGGCGATGACCTTATAGTGGCTTCCAAGTACCCCTGTCACGCTTGTAAGTATTTCCGGTTTATCGTCAACGGCAAGGACTACCGGCTTTTCCTTAGAAGACGGTTTTGGCGGTTGAAGCCGCGCCGAGACGACGAGTTTCGCCATAAGCTCCATATCGGCGTAAAAAATACGAAGCCCGTCTTCAAGGCTTTCGGCGTCGCTTTTTGCCGCCGCGCTTATAAGGTCGGTCAGCGCCGAGGCGGAAATCAGCATACCAAGATTTACAAACTCGCGCTGAAGCGCGTGAACATCGTCAACAAAGTTCCTGCGCGTTTCATCGCTGCATGTCACCACTTTGGGCGTGTAGTCGCGCAGATATTGCCGCGCCTTTTCCGCGAAGGCGTCAAGCGCCTCGAAATACTCCCCATAGCTTATGAAATTCTTGATTGCGGCGTCCATGCTGAACTCGCTGATTTTTGCAAGCTTTGCTATATCATACGCCGTGCTGCCCATTTGTCTCGACCAACTCTCTTAATTTTTCAACCAGTTTCAGTGCCTCTCCGAAGGCAAAGCGTTCAAACATGTTTTCAAGATCCGCTATTGTTCTGTCAATGTCTTCACCATAGGTAAAGCGGCGCAGACGGGAAAGAGCCTTAAGCGCCGAATCGCCGTCAAATGCTTCCGCCGCCTGCATCAGCGTCGGCAAAGCCTTTAAGACACCGCTCGCGTCGCCGTGCTTTACGGCACGGTTTGGATCGGACAGAATCCGTGACAACTCGTTTGAGAACGCGGTCAGTTCGCGTATAAAACCGGGATGAATTTTCGCGCAGGCGGCCAAATCATTCTCTTTAGACAGAAGTTCCAGACAGTAGGACGTTTCGCCAAGTTCATACGCGCCGATGTTCCTGAGTACGCCCTTCAGCCCGTGCGCCTCGAGAGAATAGAGTTCAAGCGATTCGGGTACGGCGGTTTCGTATAAATCTTCCAGACGCGCAATATTCTCCGGCAGAAGCCGCGCCGTCACGCGCAGCACTTTCTCGTAAATGGGAACTGAACCGCCAAACGCTTCCAAAGTCTTTTCCCATAAAATACCCGGAATTTCCGAAAGAACCGCCGTAAAGCCGCGTCCGTCCGGCATAATCTCACACCTTCTCTAATACTTCAGCAATTCCGCGGGCGAGTTTGCGATAAACGACGCCCCGGCGGCTTCAAGCTCTCCTTGCGGGGCATAGCCCCAAGTGACCCCTATGCTGTCGATTCCGGCCGCCTTGGCCCCGGTTATGTCATGCTTGCGGTCGCCAATCATAACGGCCGCCTTCTCGCCGCGCGGGTTAAGCGCTTCAAGCGCGACGCGTATAATACTCTGCTTGCCGCCCCTTGAAAGGCTGCCGTCCATTTCGTCCCCGGAAATACATGAAAAATATTCTGCAATGCCAAAGTGCCGCAAAATCTGCTTGGAGTAGACCGTAACCTTGTTTGTGGCGACCCCAAGCGTTTTGCCGCGCGACTTAAGCTGTGCCAAAGTATCGGCGATACCGGGGTAAAGCGTATTTTCAAACAGCCCGGTTACGGAAAAGTATTCACGGTACTTCGCCACGACCCTTTCCGTGTCCTGCGCCGAAAATCCGTACGCTTTCATAAAAACCTCGCGCAGAGGAGGACCGATAAACTGTGTAAGGCTTTCAGTTTCCGGCTGTATCCCAAACGCGGACAGCGCATAGCGGTAAGAATTCACAATGCCGGTTTTGGGGTCAGACAGTGTCCCGTCAAGGTCGAACAGGTAGATATCGTACGCCATGGGGCGCTCCCTTCAAAAAGAATATGTCTTACTCCGCAACGGCGTTTTCAACAGTGTAATCCATAACCTTTTGGACAATGAGATTTTGTTTATAAAAGGGCAATCCGCGATCTTGCGCAAGCGCCGCATAGTCGCTTGTCATGAAGTAATAGACAAGGTCGTCTTCGCTTACCGTCAAGCCAAGATCCTCGGCTATCGCCTGAACTACAAGATAGAATGTCGCGTTTCTAAGACTTATGTCCTGAAAGTTCGCCAAAAAATCTTCCTCTGTCAAAGCGTCCGGGTCAACAGAACTGTTGACAAACTCCATAAGCTCCATCCCATAGTATGACGCAACCGCTTCGTAATAGGCAATCATTGCGTCTTCCTGATAGTCTATAAGGGGACTGGGGACTTCTTTGACAGATACGCCGGAGGTGAAGTAATTCTCGATATACATCCGCTTGACAAGTATTTCCGAAACGCCGGACTCCATCTCCGCCACTGTCTTCCAACCGTGTTTTCCGGACAGGTATTTTTCGACGAAATCGTCTGTCGCCGCGCCTTTTATATAGTTTATCACCGTTACGAAAAGCGCGTCCTTTCCCTGAAGCGACGTCTCTTGATAGTCATCGGGGAAGGTGACTTCGACATTCACGGTTTCCCCGGGCATATGGCCGATAAGCTGTTCAAGGAAATCGTCTATATAGCTTGTCACACCAATAGTTACATCAGTTCCGGCCCCGTTTGTGGAACCGCCCGCGAACTCCACTCCGTCAATGCTTCCCACAAAGTCAATATTGACGGTATCGCCGTTTATGACCGCGCGGTCAGTCAGTCTGCGCTCTTCCTCAAAGCGGGCAAGTATATTGGCTATCTCGCTTTGAACCTCTTCATCGGTTGGCCGCGCCGCGTCCGCCGGGACGCGCAAAGCGCCGTAGTCGAACATCTCGACATAGTCGCGCGCGTTTATGCCGTCCCAATATCCGTTTTCGTCGATACCGTCGCTGTAGCTGAACGCCGTATCGGCGGGTGTTTCCGCAGACGCGGAGGGCATATCGGTTTCCGACGTTTTACAGCCGATAAGCATGGCAGAAAGCATAGTAAACGCGACAAATACGCACAGCGTGGATTTAATGTTTCTCATCGGTGAACCCCTTTAATCATATATATTTCAGAATAACGGCCTTCAGCGTTTCAAAGTTGACGGGTTTGGACACATGCGCGTTCATTCCGGCGGCAAGGGCTTCCCGGATATCTTCCTCGAAAGCGTTCGCCGTCATCGCGATAATGGGAATCGACGCCGCGTCGGCGCGCGGCAGTTTGCGGATAGACGCCGCCGCCTCGCAGCCCGTCATAACGGGCATCTGCATGTCCATCAGTATGGCTGCGTAGGCGGAAGGCTCGGAACTGTTGAAAATCTCCACGGCTTCTTTGCCGTTTGACGCGCAGTCAACCAGAAGTCCCGCAGAGGATAGAATCTCAACGGCGATTTCGGTGTTAAGCTCGTTGTCTTCGGCAAGCAGCACGCGAACGCCGTCAAGACGCCGCCGGGGCTTTTGCGCCGAATTATCCGGCGCATCGGGTACGGCGTCCGATTTGCCGATTGGGAAATCAAGCGTAACGGTGAACACCGTGCCTTTGTCCTTTTCGCTTTCAACATTTATCATGCCGCCCATCAAGTCAACAAGCCGCTTCGTAATGGAAAGGCCAAGCCCGGAACCCTCGGTTTTGTCGATTCGCGAATCCCTTTCCCGCGAGAAGGACTCGAAAACATGCTGAACGTACTCCGCGCTCATTCCTATCCCGTTGTCACTGCAAACAAACTCAAAACGGGTAACCCCCTCGCGTTCGCAAGGCAGCTCTTTTATCGCAAGCCTGATCTTGCCGCCTTCCGGCGTGAACTTAACCGAGTTAGACAGTATGTTGATAAGAAGCTGATTAAGCCGAAGCTCGTCGCCTATTATATTCTCATGGGCAGTGTCAACTATGCTTACGCTGAATGTCTGGTTCTTGGCTTTCGCCTGCGGGTCGATGATACTGACAAGCCCCTGCGTGAACTCGGACAGGAAGACGTCGGCGGTGTTTAAAAAGAACTTGCCGCTTTCGATTTTTGACATGTCCAACACATCGTTTACAAGACTTTGCAGTAAACGGGAGGAGAGTTTTATTTTGTGAAGGCAATCGCGAACCCTTTCGGGGTTTTCCAGATTGTCAGAGGCGATGGCCGTCATGCCGATTATCCCGTTAAGGGGTGTACGGATATCGTGGGACATGTTGGAAAGGAATCTGCTTTTGGCGCGGTTTGCCTCGTTTGCCTCGACAATGGCGGTTTCAAGCTGCTTGTTTTTCCCTTGCAACAGTTCCACATGCCTGCGCTCCGCGCGTTGGAGGAGATATATCAGAACGGCCACTATCACAACGATAACGGTGACGACAATCACCCCGCCGCGGATTAGCATCATCGTGCCGCCAAGCTTGCTCTCAGAGCCGTATTCGGCGTTATGCGTCGCTTCGTCGGCCTTCGCGAAATGACGCTCGCTTACCTCTAAAAGCCCCTCTCCCGAAGCATGACCCGCGCGGTAATCATAAATAGACGCTTTAAGTTCGTCCCAGATTACAAGAAGGTCGGCCACAGAACTTTGAAAAGGTTCATAGTCCATATAGGCGATGTTGTAATTATTTTCGTGACCGGCAAGCCCGTACAGGTATTCCTCTAACCTTGACATCAGTTCGTCGTTTGGGTGGCGGGAAAGCTCTAGTTTCACCAAACGCTGTGTCGCCCCGCGCACAAGCCCGGAGTAGTTGACAACGCGCGCGTCGCCGGTCATTTGCCGCACGTCGCGCAAAATCAAAAAATTCTGCACGAGCAACAGAATTAGAAAAACTACTATTATGTACAAAAGGTTAAATTTTCTCAAAGAAATACACCGCCCGTCATGTAAGATTGATGATATCACCAAAGACGCCGCATGTCAATTAAGGTAAGGAGAAAAACTTCATTGACACCGTATGCTATCAGATGTATAATGACTTACAGGAAGGGGCTGCTTGCGATGCCGACTACAAGTATTACTTTTCGCGCGGATAACGAGCTGAAACGGTGTTTTGAAGCGATTGCTTCGGATATGGGACTGCCTGTGACAGGGCTGCTTAACGCCTTTATGAAGGCTACGGTTAGGGAAGGCAAGCTGCCTTTCGAGCTTATGTCCGATGAATGCGCGCAAAGGAAATTGATAAGGACCAAGCTGGAAGAGGCACAGACACAGGCGAATAATACTGACACAAAATGGCTTGGGCAAGACGACGTCTTTGCGAAATTTAGAGAGAAACATAGATATGAGGTATAGAATCAGGTTTTTGCCGCTCGCAGATTTAGACCTTCTCGAAATAGACGCGAATCTTGAAAAGTACCCTGTAAAAGCGTCAAGGTTTTTCGAGACGCTTGATAAACAGATATTGCGGCTTGCCGATATGCCGATGATATACCCAGTTTATGAGGAAGTACCGGTATACAGAAAAATGACAGTTGATGACTACCTTGTGTTTTATGTCGTTAACGACGAAACCAAAATGATTGATATTCACAGAATTATAAACGGGAGAATGTATGTTGCCAAACACCTTTTATAGGGACGGTCTATCGGACGTCCCGCGTTTCCTAATGCCGCAGGGGACGATTCCGTATCCGTCTGCCGACGGTTTCCGTTTTTGCTTGCCACTTGCGTTCTGCGCCTGAGTCTGGTAAAATATCCGCGCGGGCGGATATTTCAAGTCGCAGACAAAGCCGCAATTTAGATGGCGCGCCGAGGGCGTCGCCATCTGAATCTACGGAGGACAAAGTCTTATGGACGATATGACAAGCGCGTACAGCGTTAAGCACAGCACCCCGCTTTCGTCCCTTATTAACGAGTTTCACCTTGAGGTGCTTTACGCGCCGGAGAACATGGACGAGGTGCTTGTCTATACCGACGACGTAAACCGCCCGGCGCTTCAGCTTGCGGGCTTTTATGACTATTTCGACCCAAGCCGGATACAGATGATCGGGCTTGTCGAAACCTCTTACCTCCAACAGCTTTCGCCGGAAAAGCGGCTTGAAAGCTTCGAGCGCCTTTTAAGCCAGCCGATTCCCGCGCTTATAGTAACGCGGGGCATTACGCCGTTTGACGAATGCGTTGAAATGGCGCGCAAGTACGGCATAACCCTTTTGTCCACGCAAGAGCAGACGTCATACGCGATGAGCGCGATGATCGCCTCGCTTAAAGTGTCGCTCGCGCCGCGCATCACACGCCACGGCGTACTGGTCGAGGTATACGGCGAGGGTATCCTTATGCTTGGCGACAGCGGCGTTGGTAAAAGCGAAACGGCGATAGAGCTTATAAAACGCGGACACCGCCTTATCGCGGACGACGCGGTGGAGATAAAGCGCGTATCGGCCAAAAGCCTTGTCGGAAGCGCGCCGGAGCTGCTGCGGCACTATATCGAGCTGCGGGGTATCGGCGTTGTGGACGTGCGGCGCATCTTCGGAATGGGCGCGATAAAACCGACAGAAAAAATCGACCTTGTAATCCATGTCGAACAGTGGAAGGACAAAGCGATTTACGACCGCCTTGGGCTTGAGGAACTGACGACGTCAATATTGGGCGTTGATATCCCGTCGCTGACCATACCGGTAAAGCCGGGGCGCAACCTTGCCGTGATAATCGAGGTCGCGGCCATGAACAACCGCCACAAGAAGCTTGGCTATAACGCCGCCAAGGAGTTTACCGACCGCATCCAACAGCACTTCGAGGCCGCGTCCGCGAAACAGGCGCTTGAAGAGGAAAAGCAGCGGGAGAAAGAAACGAAGGCGCAATAACTACGAAAGAACCGGAGAATGTGAGATATGTTTATCGGTGTTGACTTGGGCGGAACGAACATCGCCGCCGGACTTACGGACGAAAGCGGCGTGATACTGCGCCGCGCCTGCGTAAAGACTTTGTCCGAACGCGGGCCGGAAGCCGTCGCGAAGGATATAGCGGACATATGCTTAAACCTTTGCGAGCAGTCCGGGACGGATATATCCGCCGTAAGGTGGGTCGGAATCGGTTCCCCCGGCGCGGTTGACAGCGCGGCGGGAAGGGTGCTTAACGCGTACAATCTGGGGTTTGCCGACGTACCCCTTGCGGATATGGTACGCGCCCATTTGCCGGACACGAAAATACACCTTGAAAACGACGCGAACGCCGCCGCGCTTGGCGAAACCGCCGCGGGCGGCGCGAAAGGATACGCTTCGAGCGTATGCGTCACGCTTGGGACGGGTATCGGCGGCGGCATTATAATAGACGGGAAGATATACACGGGGTTTAACGGCGGCGCGGGCGAAATCGGCCACCATGTTATCGTCGCCGACGGCGTTCCCTGTAAATGCGGGCGCAAGGGCTGCTGGGAGCAGTACGCCTCGGCAACGGGGCTTATACGCCTTACCAAAAAGACTATGGACAGCGCGCCGGAAAGCCTTATGTGGCGGCTTTCCCGCGAGCATGGCAAGGTCGGCGGAAGAACGGCGTTTGACGCGATGCGCGCCGGGGACGCGGCGGGAAGGGCGGTGGTGGACGAGTACCTTAACTATGTTGCAATCGGAATCACCAACATTATCGACATACTGCAGCCCGAGGCGGTATGTATCGGCGGCGGTATCGCCGGCGAGGGACAGCCGTTTCTGGACGCGCTTTCGCCGCTTGTCTACGGCGGTGTATTCAAGGCCGGGGATAAGGCGACGGCCTTGCGTCTTGCCACGCTTGGCAACGACGCCGGGATTATCGGCGCGGGATTCCTTGGATTAGATTAAAGCGCCCGTTTGCTGAGAGTTAGAGAGATATGCGGATAGATCACACGGAATGCACAGTTAAGATGCAGGGAGTGTAACGATGGATTACAAGCGACTGTGCCCCGTAGTATTAGAGGATGAACCCCTTTCAAAGCACACCACTATCGCCATTGGCGGCCCCGCAGAGTATTTCGCTCTGCCCGCCTTGGAAAAAGAGCTTACGGCACTGCTTGCGGCGTGTCCTGACGCGCGCATTATCGGCAACGGAAGCAACCTTCTGTGCCCGGACGCAGGGTTACGCGGCATGGTTATTTCCACGGTGAACATGCGCGCGCTTACGCGCCTTGACGAAACGCATATTCTTGCCGAGTGCGGCGCGCTTCTTCCCGCAGCGGCGGCGTTTGCGTGGAAGCTTGGCCTGGCGGGTCTTGAATTCGCCACCGGCATACCCGGCACAGTGGGCGGCGGCCTTGTGATGAACGCCGGAGCCTATGGCGGCGAGATGTCCGGAGTAGTCACCGAAAGCCGCTTTTTGCGGGACGGCGCGCAGGCGACCCAACATGAACACGCCTTCCGCTACCGGGGAAGCGTATACGCCGACGACCCCGGAAAGACAGTGCTGTCCGCAGTCTTCGCGCTTACGCCTGACGACCCGGCGGAGATTCGCGCGCGCATGGACGATTTGTCACTCCGCCGCCGCGAAAAGCAGCCGACCGAGTGGCCAAGCGCGGGAAGCGCCTTCAAGCGCCCCAAGGACGGCTTTGCCGCAGAGATAATTGAGAAATGCGGGTTGAAGGGCTTTCGTATCGGCGGCGCGGCGATAAGCGAGAAACACGCGGGGTTCATAATAAACCTTGGCGGGGCGTCCTGCGACGACGTCCTGCGCCTTCTTGAACATACGGCGTCTGTCGTATATAAGGCCACGGGCGTGGAATTACAGCCGGAGATAAAGACGCTTGTCAATTGACAATGAACAATTGACAATTGACAATTTGGGGATGGATTGTAGGGGCGGCGTTCTGCCGCCAGTAACCTGCGCCATAGGGGCGGAAGGAGTGCGCGATTGGAATTCCTTATTGTTTCCGGCATGTCCGGCGCGGGTAAAAGCCATGTGGCAAGGATACTGGAGGATTTGGGCTATTACTGCGTGGACAATATGCCGATGGTGCTTCTGCCGCCGTTTGCCGAGATGTGTATGCAATCGCACGGCGCGCGGACGGACGGGACAAGGTTCGCCAAAGTGGCGCTTGTGACCGACGTGCGCGCGGGGCAAAGCTTTGACTCGCTTTTCTCCTCGCTTGCGCTTATACGCGCGATGAACTGCGAATACCGGCTTTTGTATCTGGAGGCAAGAGCCGATGTCATCATACGGCGCTATAAGGAAACGCGCCGCCGCCACCCGCTTGCGCAAGAGGGCGAGTCGCTTGAGCAAACCGTATCGCGGGAGTACGGGCTGCTTGAACCCGTCCGCGCCAAGGCCACATGGATCGTAGACACGACCACGATGCTTGGCGGTACGGTGTTGCGCGACCATATCGCAAGCCTGCTTTCCATGCAGACACGCGGAAACATCTTGGTAAGCGTAATCTCGTTCGGCTTCAAATACGGCCTTCCGCAGGAGGCCGACCTTGTGTTCGACGTACGCTTCCTTCCAAACCCCTATCATATCGACGAGCTTCGCGCGCTGTCAGGACTTGACGGCGCGATACGGGATTTTGTGCTTAAATGGCCGCAAACCGACGCATTCCTGCATAAACTGGGGGATATGATGGAATTCCTGCTTCCGCAGTATATCGCCGAGGGCAAAAGCAACCTTGTCGCCGCGATTGGCTGTACCGGCGGACGCCACAGAAGTGTTACTGTCGCGCAGTATTTGCATGAGTTTTTGTTGGAGCGCGAGTACAGAAGCGCGATACGCCACAGGGACGTTGATAAATAAAGGAACTCTGAAAACCCATGTTCATGTTTGGCGAAGCCCAACATGAACGAGCGCAGGCTTGCGAACAGGCGGCTATGCCGCGGCATCGCGAGCCGGAGCGGGGGTTTTTAGAGGCGACTGGCAGAGGTGAACTGATGGCCTATTTTCCGTACGACAGGGGTTCGGACTTGCGCGTTGTCGCGATAGGCGGCGGAACCGGGATGGCAACGCTTCTCCGGGGGCTTAAAAAATGCACCGAGAACATAACGGCCGTTGTGACCGTATCCGACGACGGCGGCGGTTCCGGGACGCTTAGGTACGACCTTGGAATGCTTCCGCCCGGCGACATACGCAACTGCATACTTGCCCTTGCCAACACCGAGCCGACGATGGAAAAACTGCTTAACTACCGCTTCCCCGAGGGGATTATGGCCGGACAGAGTTTCGGCAACCTTTTCCTCGCCGCGCTGACCGGCCTAAGCGGCAGCTTTGACGAGGCGGTAAGACAGCTTTCCGACGTTTTGGCGGTGACGGGGCGCGTACTTCCCGTCACCGAGGAAAACGTATTCCTTGTCGCGGAGTTTGAGAACGGCAGAAAGGTGCTTGGCGAGTCGAAGATATTCGCGTTTAAGAAACAGCAGAAATGCGCCATACTGCGCGTTTCGCTTACCCCCGACTGCCCGGCCGCCCACCCCGATGTGCTTCGCGCGATAGATGACGCGGATCTTATCGTGCTTGGGCCGGGAAGCCTTTATACATCCGTTATACCGAACCTGCTTGTACGGGGCGTTGCCCAGGCGGTCGCCGCCTCGCGCGCGCTTAAAGTCTATGTCTGCAACATAATGACGCAGGAGGGCGAAACCGAGGGGTACTCCGCCTTTGACCACGTAAAGGCGCTTTTGGCGCACGCGCCGCCGGAGTGTATAGACGTCTGCATAACGTGCGACTCGGACATACCGCAAGAGCTTTTAGAGCGCTACGCCGCGGAAAGCGCGGCGGCCACGCGCGTGGACGAGGGGCTTTTCAAGGCGGCCGGGATAAAGCTTGTCCGCCGTTCTCTCGCGCGGTTCGAGGACGGCAAGGTGCGCCACAACCCGCTTGGGATTTCTCTCGCGCTTTTTGAAACGCTGCGTCAGACGCGACCCCGAAGGGGGCATTTTGACGATATAGACGCCATCGTCGTCCAGTGGCTTAAAGAAGCGCTTAGTGAGGAGCGGACATGAGCTTTTCTTCACGCTTGAAAGCCGAGCTTTGCGCCGCGCCGCAGGGAAAAATGTGCTGCGTCACGGCGGAGTTGTACGGTGTGTTTCTGATGGGGCAGACGTGGAATGCCGAACTGCTGCGCGTCGTCACGACGCATCCGGATTTGCCCGCCCGCCTTCGCGCCCTTATGCTTCGCCGCTTGGGGTTTGAGTTTGACGAAGCGGGCGGACACGGCGGACGGTCACTGGTGATTCACGACGCGAAAAAGCTTGACGCGGTGTTCGGCGCGTTCGGCCTTGAGCGTATTGCGGGGCAGTCGATACACCTTAACCACGCGGCGCTTGAGGACAACTGCTGCCGCAGCGCGTTCTGCCGGGGGGTATTCCTGTCCGGCGGCTCTATGACAGACCCGGAGAAAAAGTACCATCTGGAAATCCTTACGCCGCACCGACACCTTACGCGGGAACTGATTCCGGTTCTTCACGAATACGGCTTCGAGCCTAAGCAGACGTCGCGCGGCGGCGTGTACGGCCTTATATTCCAGTCGTCGGAAAGTATCGAGGACTTTCTTACCTTTATGGGCGCGCCGCTTGCCTCGCTTGAACTTATGCAGATAAAGCAGATGAAGGAAGTCCGCAACAATGTCAACCGTCAGGTCAACTGTGAAACGCGCAATTTCGTGCGTACGCTTGACGCCGCCGCGCGGCAGATAGACGGTTTCGGGCGGCTTCGCCGCTCGCGGGAGTGGGACGGGCTTCCCGAACCGCTTAAAGCCGCCGCCCTTGCCAGGCTGGAAGCACCGGACGCAAGTTTGTCAGAGCTTGCCGAAACCCTTGGCATAGGACGCTCGGCGCTTAACCACCGATTCAGAAAATTGGAGGCGTTAAATGGCGTTTGTTCACCTTCACGTCCACACTGAATACAGCCTTTTAGACGGCGCCTGCCGTATAGACGACCTGTCCGGACGCGGCCGCTACAGGGGCGTTTTCGAGCAGTGCCTTAGTCTTGGGCAGACGGCCTGTGCCATAACGGATCACGGCAACATGTACGGTGTGGTTGACTTCTACCTCGCGGCCAAAAAGAAGGGCGTCAAGCCCATAATCGGGTGCGAGGTCTATGTCGCGCGCCGTACGCACCTTGACAAGGAACACGAGCATGACTCTGACCCGTTCCATCTTGTGCTGCTTTGCGAGAATGAAACGGGATACCGCAACCTTTGCAAACTTGTGTCGATTGGCTTTGTGGACGGATTTTACTCGCGCCCGCGCGTGGACTGGGCGCTTCTTGAGAAATACTCAAAGGGGCTTATCTGCCTTACCGCCTGCCTTTCCGGCGAGGTTTCGCGCCATCTTGCCGGCGACCAGATAACGCTTGCCCGCGAAACGGTCTTGCGGCTTCGCGGTATCTTCGGTGACGGGAACGTATACTTGGAGCTTCAGGATCACGGCATACCCGTGCAGAAAAAGGTGAACCGCCACCTTTTATCGCTTTCCAAAGAACTTGACATGCCAATTGTCGCCACGAACGACGCGCACTATCTGCGCCGCGAGGACGCGCATTATCAGGATGTGCTTATGTGCGTGCAGACGGGCAAGAACGTTGACGACGAGGACAGGCTTCGCTTTGAAACGGAAGAGTTCTACCTTAAATCCGAGGAGGAAATGCGCGCGCTTTTCCCGGCGGAGGCCATAGACAATACGGCGCTTATCGCGGAAAGGTGCAGTTTTGAGTTTGTGTTCGGGGAGTACCATCTCCCCGTGTTCCATCTGCCGCCGGGCAAGACCGACGCGCTTGCCTATCTTACCGAGCTTTGCGAGGCGGGCTATCGCGAGAAATACCCCGAAGACCCGCCGGGATACCGTGAGCGGCTTCATTTCGAGCTTGGCATGATTGCCCAGATGGGCTTTGTGGAGTATTTCCTTATCGTCGGCGACTTTATCGCGTTCGCGCGTTCGCGCGATATCCCCATCGGGCCGGGCAGGGGAAGCGCCCCCGGCAGCATGTGTTCCTATTGCCTTGGCATTACGGGCATTGACCCGATGCGCTATGGGCTTTACTTCGAGCGGTTTTTGAATCCCGAGCGCGTAAGTATGCCGGACATTGACATTGACTTCTGCGTAAGGCGGCGCGGCGAGGTTATGGATTACGTCGCCGCGAAGTACGGCGCGAACCATGTGGCCCAGGTTATCGCCTTCGGTACGCTTAAAGCGCGCGCGGCGGTCAAGGACGTGGGACGCGCGCTTGGCTATACCTATGCCGAGGCGGATGCGGTTTCAAAGGCCGTGCCGTTCGCCCCGACCATGACGCTTGAACGCGCGCTTTCGGAATCCCCCGTGTTGAAAGAGATGTACGAGGGCGACGGGCGCGTGAAAACGCTTGTAGACACCGCCGCCGTTCTGGAGGGGATGCCCCGCAACACCACCACCCACGCGGCGGGCGTTGTCATTACGGCGGGCGAGGTAAGCGACTTTGTCCCCCTTGCCCGGAACGACGAAAGCATCGTCACCCAGTTCCCAAAGGACACGCTTGAAAGTCTGGGACTTCTGAAAATGGACTTTCTGGGGCTTCGCAACCTTACGATTATCCGCGACGCCGAGGATATTATAAAGTCTGGCGACTCCTCTTTCGCCGGTATACCGGAGGCGGACGGCGAGACTTTCAAAATGCTTGGCGAGGGAAAGACAAGCGGCGTGTTCCAGCTTGAAAGCGAGGGCATGACAAGCGTCTGCGTACAGCTTGGGCCGCAGTCGGTAGAGGATATCGGCGCGGTTGTGGCGCTGTACCGTCCCGGTCCTATGGCCTCGATTCCCCGGTTTGTACAGGGCAAACGCCACCCGGAAACGGTAAGGTATAAACACCCGCTTCTAAAGCCGATACTGGAAGGGACGTACGGTTGTATCGTCTATCAGGAGCATGTTTTGGAAATACTGCGCAAGCTTGCCGGGTTTACAATGGGACACGCCGACCTTGTCCGGCGGGCAATGAGCAAGAAAAAGCACGACCTTCTTGCCAAAGAGCGCGAGGCGTTTTTGCTTGGGTGCAAAGAGCGCGATATCCCCGAAAACACGGCGCAGTCCATTTTTGACGAGATTATGGAATTTGCAGACTACGGCTTTAATAAGACGCACGCCATATCCTACGCGATTATCGCGTTCCAGACCGCCTATCTCAAATGCCGCTATCCGCGCGAATACATGGCCGCGCTTCTTACAAACGTGCTTGGGGACATGCGCGCCGTCCGGCACTATATCGGCGAGTGCCAGCTTATGGGCATAACCGTCGCGCCGCCGGACATAAACGAGTCCGAAGCCGGGTTTGTCATCGCGGGCGGAGTGATACGCTTCGGCCTTGCGGCGGTGAAGAACGTCGGGCATAAGCTTATCGAGGATATTATGGCCGAGCGCCGCCGCAACGGCCCGTATACCTCGTTCGCGGACTTTGCCGAGCGCGGGGCATGCCATGACGTAAACAGGCGCGCGGCGGAAAGCCTTATCCAGTGCGGCGCGTTCGACGGGCTGTCCGGGGGCGGAAGGAACGGCAACCGCCGCCAGCTTATGACGGTCTGCGAGCGGGTGCTTGAAGGCGCTTCCCGCATTGCAAAAACGACAATGAGCGGTCAGGTCGATTTGTTCGGTGAACGCGCGGCGATGCCGCAGATGCGCCTGCCGGATTTAGAGGAGTACCCGTTAAGCGAGCTTTTGGCGATGGAGCGCGAAACCACGGGGCTGTACCTGTCCGGCCACCCCCTTGACGCCTACAGCCGCGAACTGCACGTTACGCGGGCAGCGCCCATACGCCGCATAAAATCCGACAAGCCCGAGCAGTACCCCGACGGCGAGACTGTCCGGGTGGCGGGCTTCCTGTCCGGGGTGAGAACCAAGGCGACAAAAAAGGGTTCGCTTATGGCCTATGCCACCATAGAGGACAAGACCGACGCCATAGAACTTTTGCTGTTCCCGAACGTGCTTACGCGCACCGGCCCGCTTATAAAGAATGACAATGTGGTAATCGTCACGGGCAAAATAAGCTATAGAGACGAGAAAGAGCCGCAGATACTCGCCGACGACGTCCGGCTTCTTAAAAGCTACGAACCGCTTGAGCCGATGCCGGAAGCGAAAAAGCACCAAAAGCTTTATATAAAGCTTACTTCCGAGAAAAGCCCGCAGGCCGACACCGTTATGCGCTGTATAGCGCTTTTTCCGGGCGACACGCCGGTTATAATATACTGCGCGGATACGCAAAAGAGGCTTGGCGGCGTATGCGACGCAGACGAGCGCCTTGTTGCCGCCCTTAGACTGACTGCCGGGGCGGAGAACGTGGTGCTGAAGGGATGATTTAATGCGCAAACCGTGGATATTAAACAATAAAAACTTCAGCCTTGTGGTACTTGGGCAGATTATATCAATATTCGGCGCTTCCCTGCTTCGCTTCGCTCTTTCGCTTTTTGTGCTGGACATTACGAAAAGTCCCGAGACTTACGCGGCGCTTTACGGGATGTCAAGCGTACCCGTACTGCTGTCGCCGCTTGGCGGGGCGTTTGCGGATCGGTTTAACCGCCGCAATTTGATGGTGATCTTTGATTTTACAAGCAGCGGGGTAATACTTGGCCTGTTTTTCCTTGTTTCCGCGGGACTTCACGCGGTCGCGCCAATCGGGGTTATTATGGTTATACTTGCGTTCATAAGCTCGCTGTATACGCCCACGGTCACGGCGAGCATCCCGCTTCTGGTGGAAAATGAAAGGCTTGAAAGCGCGAACGGCATCGTCCAAGCGGTACCCGCCATTTCAAACGTAGCCGCACCGGTGCTTGGCGGGGGGCTTTATGGCGTTGCGGGGATACGCACCCTTGTGCTGATAAGCTGCGCCGCGTTTTTCGCGTCCGCCGTTATGGAGATTTTTATCAAAATCCCCTTTGTCAAACGCGAAACGGATTCCAATATCATTAAAGTTATCGCGAAGGACATGAAAGACGGCATTGCCTATGTGGTGAAGCAGTCGTTTATATTAAAGTCGGTGACTCTTGCCGCGATTTTTAACTTTGCGCTTATTCCGCTTATGGTCGTCGGCGCGCCTATTATTCTGCGCGTCACCATGCAAAGCAGCGATATGATGCAGGGCGTCGGCATCGCGCTGATTGGCCTTTCAAGTATTTTGGGCGCGCTTACCATCGGCATTTTCGCGAAAAGGATTCACGTACGCACGATTTACCGCGAAATATCTATGGTTGCGCTGTTCCTTCTGCCGATGGCCGCCGCCGTTGTGCCGCCTGTTTTAAGGCTTGGCTATCTGCCAAGTTTCGCGCTTTTTATGGGCGGGGCGATTCCCATAGCGATGGCGGGAACCATAATCTCAATAATCGTCCTTGCCAAGATGCAGCGCGTCACCTCCAACGAGAACCTTGGAAAGGTCATGGCGATAACGATGGCCGCCGCCCAATGCGTGGCGCCGCTTGGCCAGGTCGCCTACGGCTTTATTTTCGGCGCGTTTAAAAACCACCTTTACTACCCGATTCTGGGCGTGTTCCTTATAGTGCTTGGCATCGCCGCCTTCGCGCGCCGCATTTTCCGCAACGAACCGGAAATTGAGTAGAGGCGCGCGCGAAAAACGCGTTGCGATTGCCCTTGTCCCCCACGGTCAAAACTCCCGCCGACTGCGGTCTGCACCCTTTTTTCTAAAACGAAACCTTGAAATCTTATATACTTTGGAGAAGTTAAAATGGATAAAGCGGCGGAAAGCGTTTGGATGAACGTTAAAAACATCCCCGGAGCGCTTGACAGGGTGGTCGTTCATATCCGTCACGAGGGATGGAATATAAAACGTCTTTATGTTGACGAAACTGAAAACCCTCAAGTCTCGCGTATGGAAATCACCATCGAGGGAACGCACACGAAGCTTGCGGGCATGATGGAACAGCTTTTAAACCTTGACTGCGTACTAAGCGTAAGTATACTGCGGGACGGCGAAACGGTTACAAGAGAAAGAAAGGCCGAGGCGCAGACCGCCCCGGACGAAAACGGAGAGGAGCGCGCCGTCATCCCGCCTAAGACCGACGGGACGTACCGGGTTCTTACGCTTAACCCCGGCTCTACCTCCACTAAATTTGCGCTTTACGACGACGAAACCCTTATGCTTCTTAAAATCGTGCGCCACGATAAGGAAGAGCTTGCGGCGTTCGGCTCGGTGCTTGACCAGAAGGAGTTTCGCAAGCGCTGCGTCATAAACGACCTTGCCTTGGCAGGGCTGGATATGGGGACGCTTGATGCTGTCGCGGGGCGGGGCGGGCTTCTTAAACCGATTGAAAGCGGAACCTATCGTATTAACGGCGCGATGCTTGAGGATTTGCGGCGCGCGACGGCGGCGATACACGCGTCCGCTTTGGGCGCGGTTATCGCGAGTGAAATAGCGGCGGAACTTCAAATCCCGGCCTTTGTTGTTGACCCAATCGTTGTGGACGAGATGGACAGGAACGCGAAGCTTACGGGGATTCCCGGTATAGAGCGTTCAAGCGTGTTCCACGCGCTTAACCAAAAGGCGGTGGCGCGGCGTCTTTCCCTTGAGCTTAATAAACCCTATGAGAATTGCCGCTTTGTTGTGGCGCACCTTGGCGGGGGTATTACGGTGGGGGCGCACCGTTACGGGCGCGTGATTGACGTAAACGACGCGCTGTCCGGCGAAGGCCCGTTTACGCCCGAGCGCTCCGGCGGTATCCCCGCCGTCCCGCTTATCCGCATGTGCTTTTCGGGCGAGTTTTCACAGGAGGAAATGATTGACCGCGTAGTAAAAAGCGGCGGGCTTAGAGCCTATCTGGGAACGAACGATTTGCGCGGGGTGCAGAAAATGATAAACGACGGCGACGAGTTCGCCGCCCTTGTGATGGACTCGATGGCATATCAGGTGTCAAAGGAAATCGGCGCGATGGCGGCGGTGCTGGAAGGCAAAATCGACGCCATTATCCTTACCGGCGGGCTTGCCCACTCAAGCCGGTTCACCGGCGCGATTAAACAGCGCGTGGACACTTTCGCGCCCGTACATGTCTTCCCGGGCGAGGATGAAATGCTTGCGCTTTTGGACGGGGCGCTCAGGGTGCTTCGCGGCGAGATAACCCCCACGGAATACGAATCCCGGCAGTCGTTTGTGTAAGAGCCTGTTTACCATCTGTTCGCGTATAGTAAACAGGCTCTAAGGGGACGTTTGTAATGGACACGCTTATAAAGACGCGCGGGCTTACATTTCTCGATAAAATAGCGTACCCCGATATGGAAATCATATCGGGGCGAGCTGCGTTTATTTGCGGCGAAAGCGGTTGTGGGAAAAGTACGCTTTTAAAGCTGTTCAGCGGCGTGATAACGCCAAGCGGCGGGACTGTTGAATATCTGGGGAAAGATACCGGGAAATACGACCCCATCACCCTTAGAAAGGAAATCCTGCTTTGCTCGCAGTCAGTCTTTCTGTTTGACGACACTGTCGGCGGCAATTTCAGGCAGTTCTACGGATACAGAGAGCAGAAAGCGCCGGACACGGACAGAATGCGTGAATTTCTTGCGCTGTGCCGCCTTGAGTTCGGCTTGGACGCGCCCTGCGTCACGATGTCCGGCGGCGAGAGGCACAGGGTGTTTATCGCGATTTGCCTTTCCTTCCTGCCCAAAGTAATCATGCTTGACGAACCCACCGCCGCGCTTGACGGGCAGACCGCCGACGGTCTGCTGTCCGGCGTTATCGGGTTCTGCGCGGGTAACGGCATTACGCCCGTTATCGTCTGCCACGACAGGGCGCTTTCGGAGAAGTACGCCGACGACATGATCGTCTTGGAAAGGGGCGCGCGATGAACGGCATACATAAGCTTAATCTGCTTCAGTTCGGGCTTATCTATCTTTTGCTTATAGTTGTACTCGCGATAATGAAAAAGCGCGGGATTAACCAAAGCAAGCTTTTAATCGTCGCCAGCGTTCGCATGACGGTACAGCTTGTCCTTGCGGGGCTTGCGCTTACGTACATCTTCCAAAACCCGCATCCCGCGTTTACTGTGATGTATCTCGTTTTAATGACCGGATTCGCGATTTACACCGCGCTTTCAAGGAACAGGGGGATAAACCGCAATTTCAAGATTACAGTCGCGGTTTCGCTTGCCGCGTCCGGGCTTGCCATGGTGGCGTTTTTCATTCTTGCCGTGGTGGGCGTAAACTTCTTTAACGCGCAATATACGATACCCATAAGCGGCATGATTATGGGCAACGCCATGACGGGCGTAAGTCTTGGCCTTAAAACCTTTAACCAAAGCATCTGCGAAAGCCGGGCAAAGATAGAAACGCTTACAGGCATCGGCGCCAAGCCGAAAAGGATACTCTCCCCAATCGTAAACAGCGCCCTTGAAACGGCGCTGCTTCCGACGATGAACTCCATGCTTGGCATGGGGGTTATATCGCTTCCGGGAATGATGACGGGTCAAATACTGTCGGGGACGCTTCCCACCACGGCCATACTCTATCAAATAGCGATTATAATCGCCATATGCGCCGTCACATGCCTTTCCGTTTTCTGCTCGCTGTACTTCGGCGCGCAAACGCTTTATAACAAAAGGGGGCAGTTTTTCATATGAAGGAGAATGAAAACATTGCGAAGGATGATAGCCAAACTGTAAAAACTGTGCGGAAGGACAAGAAATCTTTACGCATGAAAAAACTGCCCGAAAAGATTACATCTGTTGAGCAGTTATTCGGAACTCTGCCGGAAGATGTTGACCTAGATGATGTTAGAATGGAGCGGTTATCCAAATGACCGTGTTGACAAATAAACGTACATAACACACGAAAGCCGTCAGCCCCATGTAGGGGCGACCGTCCTCGGTCGCCCGCGCTTGCGAGGGGGTAGTGGTTGCGGGCGGTCGGGGACGACCGCCCCTACATTTCGTTTTCGGGCATACATACATATTCTTTCCATGATGCAAACGACTGTATGAGCAACTACCATATAACATTTTTCCTATGACAGCAGTTCAAGCACCGTTATATCAAGCGCGCAGGGGTCGTTTTTAAGGTCAAGGAAGCGATCTTCGGGGTGTCCGGGTTCGGGGTAGAGTTTGATTACCGGGCGCGTAAGGCAGTCCTCGTAGTTCTTGAAGACGATGCCCTTCATCCCGTTGGAAAGCTTTACGCTTAACCCCTCGGGGAACGGGGCGACTTTCCTTGTGAAAATATCGACGATATGGGGGCTGAAATGCCGGCCGGAGTTTCCCATTATGTACTCATACGCCTCGGCGGGGGAAACCGCCTCGTGATAGGGGCGTCTGGAGGTTATCGCGTCGTATACGTCTGATATAGCGATGATGCGGGCGAAAATCGGTATGTCCTCGCCGCCTGTCCCGGACGGATAGCCTGTCCCGTCGTATCTTTCGTGGTGCATTAAAATCGAGCGGCATATCGCCGTAGGAAAGCGGTACTTCTTCCCGGCGCATTCCGAGCCAAGCTCGGGGTGCGTCTTTATTGTCTCCCATTCGTCCTGACTAAGCTTTCCGGGCTTGTTCAGGATGGCCTTGTCAATGAAAACCTTCCCTATGTCGTGAAGCAGCGCCGACGTGGCAAGCTTTTTAAGCTGCGCGCGCGACATCTCGCAGGCAAGGCCGATTATGCAACTTAGTACACATACATTTACAGAATGCTGATAAGTATATAAGTCGTGGGACTTGACGTTTATCATATTAATAACCGCGCTGTCAGTGGAAAGTATCTCGTCCATTATCTTCTCAATGCACTTGTCCACTTCTTCCATGCTTTTTTGATAATTTTTGCCATTGCCCGTCTCAAGAAGCAGATGCCGCGCCGCCTTTACGCTGTTAGAGCGCAGTTCCTCGGAAATAACGTCCTTGACCTCGATTTTTTTGGAGAATACATCATCAATATAAAGGCCGGAAACGTCCATCTCTACGATTTTGGATATATAACCCATTGTCAGGACGACGCCCTCGCGAAGAAGAACATTTCCGTTGTCATTGTAAACTGGTTTCCCCAAGACCATACCCTCGGTCAATTGCTCCGCCGGTACATACCTCATTAGCTATCACCCCACTCGCAATCTATTCGTCTGCCGCGACGATTTCCCCGGTTTCAAGTATCTTGGCGCCAAATGATCTGTCTGTAATCTGCTTGAAAAGCTGTTTTTTCTCCTCTTCGTCCTCGGTCAGTCCCGTTGAATAGCGAACAATCTTGCATGGGCGCAGAAAGGCGCGCATATCGCCGTTCCCGTCAATCGTGACGCCAAGCGCGGCGGTATCCATGCTTGTGTTCGTGAAGATGAAGTTGCCAAGACTGTGGGCGATAAGCTTTCCTTTGTACCACTCGAATCCCTGTAATACGTGCGGATGGCTTCCGATAACGATATCCGCGCCGGCGTCGATATACGCCCTGGCAAGCTCGTGCTGATATTTCTCCGGAAAAGTGTCGCGCTCGACGCCCCAGTGTACGAATACGGCGCAGAAATCGCTTTCCTCCTTCGCCTTCTTAATTGCCTCGACGTACTGGGCGGGGTTATAGGTTGCAAGCATTCCGGGTCTGTCCTCTTTTGCGTACCATGACAGGAACGGCATATGGTGCGACGCGCTTAATGCCGATATGGTATACCCGTCTATCTCAAAAACGGCGGGGGCGCTTGCGGCGGCAAGGTTTTCGCCCGCCCCGGCATGGCCGATGCCGCGCCCCTCCAGAATATCCATCGTGTCATACATCGCCTGTTCGCCATAGTCAAGGACGTGATTATTAGCAAGCGCGCAGAACGTCACGCCCATATGGTCAAGCAGCTCTGCCGTTTCGGGTCTTGCGCGGAATGTGAAGTCTTTGGTAATGTCCTTCTCGCCGCGGTCGGACAGCGGGTTTTCAAGGTTTATGCCCACCCAGTCCGCGCCGTGAAGCATCTCCCGCAGTCCGTCCGAAATCGGCGCGTCTATACCGTCGCGTAATATAATGTTGCCGACGGCGCGGTCAAGCAGCACGTCCCCGGTAAAGAACATCTCGATTGGCGGCCGCGTCGGGGTAGGTGTAGGCGCGGGCGTAGGCGACGGCGTAGGCGCGGGCGTTGGTATAGGTGACGGTGAAGGCGCAGGGGCGGACGTCTCCGGCGGTTCGGTGCTGTCCTTGGGAGTTTCCGACGACAGCATGATCTGCTGCGGGTCATTTGCGTCCCCCGGCGGCAGCGCCGAGATAAGAAGCCATACCAAACCCGCGCAGACAACAAATGCCGACACTGCTATCAGAATTTTTTTCCGCCCGCTCACAGACTGAAATAGCCGACGCCGCCCTCGAAAATGGGCTGAAGCTTATCTCCGGCGATATTTATCGCGACATTCGGGCCGGTGCGCTCGTTATGCGCCATTTTGCCAAGCACGCGCCCGTCCGGGCTTGATATGGCCTCGACAGCCCAGTCCGAGCCGTTGGGGTTATGCCTTATGTCCATGCTAGGAACGCCAAAGGCGTCGCAGTACTGCTGGGCGATCTGCCCGGTCTCTGCCAAAGAGCGAAGCGTTTGCGGCGAGGCGGCGAAGCGCCCCTCGCCGTGCGATATGGGCGGCGCGTAAACTTTGTTCAGCGCGCACTTTGAAAGCCACGGCGAAAGCGTTGACGCGACGCGCGTGAAGACATAGCGCGACTGATGCCGCCCGATATTGTTAAAGGTAAGCGTGGGAGAGGATTCGTCCGGCGTTCGGATGTCGCCGAACGGTACAAGCCCAAGCTTAATAAGCGCCTGAAACCCGTTGCATATTCCAAGGATAAGCCCGCCCCGAGCCAAAAGGGCGCGCGTCGCCTCGCTTACCCGGGGATTGCGGAAAAACGACACGATATATTTGGCCGAGCCGTCCGGCTCGTCCCCCGCGGAAAAGCCGCCGGGGATTATAAGCATCTGCGCGGCGCTTATCTTTTCGCAAAGCAGATTTACTGATTCGTCAATCCATTCGGGTTTTAGATTTCTTATAACCGCGACGTCCGCCGCGCCCCCGGCATTGCGTACCGCGCGGGCGGTGTCAAGCTCGCTGTTCGTTCCGGGGAAGGCGGTTATCACCGCCAAAGGCTTCGGCATACCCGCGCCCCTGAAAACCGCCGGGGCTTTCGCGCTTGCTATCACGGGAACGCTTGCGGTATCCGCGTCCGCCGGGCGTGTCGGGAACACGTCCTCAAGCGGCGCTGTCCAAGCCACCAGCAAACTCGCAAGCGGCGCGCGCGCGTTCCTTTGCGTAAGCTCGGCCTTTTCCTGCGTATACCCGACAAGCACCGCGCCTGTAGGGGCGGCGTTCTGCCGCCCGCCGGATACATCCCCGTCTGTTTCGCTTCCGCCGGGTACACCCCTGCCGGAACACTCCGCCAATATTCCGCCCCACGGCGCGTCAAAGAAGCCGGAAAAGCCGTCGTCAAAGGCAAAGCCGACATTGTTACCAAGCGCCATTTTTATAATGCCGCCGGATACTCCGCCCGTCTCAATCGCCCACGCGGACTTTATAAAGCCCTTTCGCGCAAGAGCGCTGAAGTTCGTCCACATCTCGCGCAGAGCGGGATAGTCGGGAAGTCCGTTCTCTTTTGCGGGAACGGAGAACAAGTATACGGGATTGCCCGCCGCCTTAAATTCGGGCGAGATAATATCTTGGGCGTCCGCCGTGCCGACCGCGAATGACACCAGTGTGGGCGGAACGTCCATATTCTCAAAGCTTCCGCTCATGGAATCCTTGCCGCCTATGGACGCCACACCAAGCCCCATCTGGGCGTGGAACGCGCCAAGCAGCGCCGCGGCGGGAAGCCCCCAGCGAAGCGGGTCGCTTCCCGGACGCGGAAAGTATTCCTGAAACGTAAGGTATGCCGTGTCCGGCGACACCCCGCAGGCAGCAAGTTTCGCAACGGAGGTTACTACCGCGTACACCGCGCCGCCGAATGGGTCTGATTGGGAAATCTGCGGGTCAAAACCGAAACTCATCACCGAGGCGGTCTCCGCCCCGTCGGCGGGCAGCAGCGCCGCCATGCTTTGCGCGGGGGTCAGCATTTCGCTTCCGCCGTGCGGCATAAGCACGCTTGACGCGCCGACTGAACCGTCAAAGCGCTCGACAAGCCCCTTCTGCGAGCAATAGTTAAGGTCGCTTGCAAGCAGAAGCCAGCCCTCGGCAAGCGTTGCGGCCTTCTCCCACGCGCGCGGCGCGGGCGCTTGGGCTTTCGGGATAACCGCGCGCGCCGTTTTCTCCGCGCCGTTGGAGTTAAGGAATTCGCGCGAAAGGTCAACAATCGTTTCGCCGCCCGCAACCATGCGCATGCGCTTTTCCTGTGTGATCTCTGCGATAACCGTGGCCTCCAGATTTTCGCCCGCGGCCTTCCCGATGAAGAAGTCAACGTCCTCGCGCCGCACGACGACCGCCATGCGCTCCTGCGATTCGCTTATGGCAAGCTCGGCACCGCCAAGCCCCTCGTATTTTTTTGGAACGCTGTCAAGCTGTATGCAAAGCCCGTCGGCAAGCTCGCCCACGGCGACGGCGACGCCGCCCGCGCCGAAATCGTTGCAGCGTTTTACGACCTTCGTAACCTGCGGGTCAAGGAAAAGTCGCTGGAGTTTGCGCTCTTCCGGCGCGTTGCCCTTCTGCACCTGCGCGGCGCATTCGGTCACGCTTTGCTTATTGTGGGTCATGGACGAGCCGGTCGCCCCGCCGATACCGTCCCGCCCGGTGCGCCCGCCGACAAGTATTACGGCGTCGCCCGGAAGCGGCTGCTCGCGCACCACGTTACGCGCCGGAGCCGCGCCGACAACCGCGCCGATTTCCATGCGCTTGGCGGCATAGCCGGGATGGTATATCTCGGTAACATGCCCTGTGGCAAGACCTATCTGATTTCCGTAAGAGCTGTAGCCGTTGGCGGCGGTGACTGTAAGCACGCGTTGGGGCAGTTTTCCGGGTATCGTGTCTTTAAGCAAGGCGCGCGGGTCGGCCGCGCCCGTAACTCGCATAGCCTGATAGACGAACGCCCGGCCGCTTAACGGGTCGCGTATCGCCCCGCCGATACAGGTGGCCGCGCCGCCGAAAGGCTCTATCTCCGTGGGGTGGTTGTGCGTTTCGTTCTTGAAAAGCAGAAGCCAGTCCTCCTGCCCGCCGCCCGCCAGTTTAAGCTTTACCTTTACCGTGCAGGCGTTTACCTCGTCGCTTTCGTCAAGATTTGGAAGCTTTCCCGCGCGTTTAAGCGCCTTCATGCCCGCCGTGGCAATGCGCATAAGCGTCACCGCCCCGTCCGGCATATGCTCGCGGTACAGCGCAAGACTTTCGGCGGCTCTTGAATCCTCGGCTTCGATATCAGTAAGCCGCGTAAGGAACGTGGTATGGCGGCAGTGGTCTGACCAGTACGTATCAACGACGCGCACCTCCGCCAAAGTGGGGTCGCGGTTCTCAAGGCGCATATAATCCCGCAGGCACTGCGCGTCGGCGCGATCCATGGCAAGGGCGTGTTCCCTTATAAAGCCGTCAAGCCCCGCGCCGTCAAGTTCCCGGAAGCCCGCGCAAACAGGGGTTGCGGCGGGCGGGTCAAAAACCGCGCGAAGAGTTTCCGGCATCTCAAGCGTCGTCTCGCGCGAGTCCACGGGGTTTATCAGATGTTCACGCAGACGGTCAAGGCCGCCTTCGTCAATTCCCGTGAAGGCGGCGGCGCGTATATATCTTACAAGCGGGCGCTCGCCGCCCCACAAAAGCTGAAGGCACTGGGCGCAGGAGTCCGCGCGTTGGTCAAACTGACCGGGCAATGCCTCCCAGCAAAGGATACGCGTATCCGGGTCGAGAGCGGGAAGCCCGTGCGGCCATATGTTATCTGTAACAGGCTCGCTGAACACGGTATAAAATGCGCTTTCAAGCTGCGCGGCGTCCGCGTCTTCGCCAAAGCGCTCGACGTCATAGACATTGAAGATGCGAAGCGAATCCGCCGCGACGCCCAAAAAGCCGCGCATATCGGACAGAAGCCGCGCCGCCTCTGAACGGAATGCCTCTTTTTTCTCCACCGCCACACGAAAAACTTTTCCCAATGTATGCCTCTCCCTTGCGCATTGTAGAAAAGCATTATATAATATTATGACAGCTTTGTCAAAGCCTATGCAAGAAAGCTTACTGTCGGGAAGGACAGTGTATTATTATGGCACGGGAACAGCCGCCGGAAAATCCGGCGCATTCCGGACACCGCGATCGGCTTAAGCAAAGCTTTTTACGGCATGGCCCGGACGGGCTTTACGACCATCAATTGCTTGAGCTTCTTCTTTTCTATTGCGTCCCCCGCCGGGACACAAACGAGCTTGCCCACCAGCTTATCGTTCGGTTCGGTACGCTTACCGGCGTTCTGGACGCGGACGTAAACGAGCTTATGTCGATTCCCGGCATAGGCGAACACGCCGCTACGCTTCTTAAGTTCATACCGCATATCGCGCGGCGTTACAGAACCGCGCGCGCGGGCAGCATCGCCGTGGTTGACAGCGTTGAGAAGGCCGGGCGCTATTTGCTTGACTACTTCTTCGGCTATACCGTAGAAGTGGTGTACGCGCTTTTCCTAAGCGCCGACCAGCATGTCAGACAGTGCGCCCGTGTCAGCGGAAACGACGAACCCGAACTTGTCCACATCACCCCGCGCCGTCTTGTACATATGGCGCTTGACTGCGGGGCTGACAAAATCATACTGGCGCACAACCACCCCGGCGGCAACGCCATGCCAAGCCCGCAGGATCGCGCCGTCACAGAAAAGCTTGCCTTGGCGCTTGACGCGGTCGGCATAAAGCTTGTCGACCACCTTGTCATAGCCGGGGACGATTTTGTGTCGTTTTTGGACAGCGGGTGGATATGAAGAAAAGCGCCCCGCCCGAGCAGGGAGGGTAAGACGCTGTAGCGTTGGGCAAACCAAGGCCGCGCTTGCGCGGACTGTTTGGCCAGAGCGGAAGCGGCTTAGCCGACCGCCCGCGAGGGCGAAGGACGCTTGACAGCCAGAAGAGCGCCCCGCCCGAGCAGGGAGGGTAAGGCGCTGGGGCGCACATTGTGCGCCCGCAGATTTATCGCGGCTGAAAAAACGCGGGCGGCCAAGAGCCGTCCCTATGAAGACAGCGAAGAAAGGGATGGCACAATGGCCGAGGGAATGCAGCGGGAAATGGATTTGCTTTGCGGCGTGCTTGACGCGTTGCCATGTCCGGCGGCGCTTCTTGATAACGAGCTTATGCCCGCGTATGTCAACGACGGCAAATGCCCCATTTCCTTCGCCGAAATTGACTTCGCCGCCCTGCCCGAGGCGCGCATGGCG
>JAISVI010000035.1 GCA_031271665.1 Oscillospiraceae bacterium | reverse complement strand
TTTTCCTTGTCGCCGGGGCGCTTGGCGCGGAGGTCGAGTGCATTGGCCTTAACCCGGACTCGCTTCAGGGCGACAGGCGCATCGTGGAGATACTTAAAGACTGCGGCGCGGAAGTTGCCTTGACCCCAAGCAGCGGCCTTGCGGCCAAAGCCCCGGCAAACGGCGGCGGACTGCGCGCGCGCAGTATCGACGTAAGCGACGTACCCGACCTTGTGCCGCCGCTTGCGGCGCTGCTTTGCTTCTGCGAGGGGGAAAGCCGGATATACAACGCCGCGCGGCTTCGCGATAAGGAAAGCGACCGGCTTGCCGCGGTGACAAGCGAACTGGGCGCTTTGGGCGCGAACATTGCCGAGACGCCCGACGGCCTTGTCATAAGGGGCGCGCAAAGACTGCGCGGCGGAAACGCCCGCGCTTGGGGCGACCACAGAATCGCGATGATGGCCGCGTGCGCCGCGCTACGCTGTGAAACCCCCGTCACCATTGACGACCCGGACTGCGTATCGAAATCTTATCCGGCGTTCTGGCGCGATTTCGAGCGCGCGGAGAGGGGGAGTATACAGTGAACACTTTCGGGGAAAACATCCGGCTTTCCATTTTCGGCGAGTCCCACGGCCCGGCCGTGGGCATCGTGATTGACGGGCTTCCGCCCGGCTTTGAAATCGACTTTGACGCGGTAAGGCGCGAGATGGCCCAGCGCGCGCCGGGCGGCGAGCTTGCCACCCCTCGCGCGGAAACCGACGCCTTCGAGGTGCTTTCCGGAGTGTTTGAAGGGCGCGCGACCGCCGCGCCGCTGTGCGCGGTGATACGCAACGCCGACACCCGCTCCGGGGACTATGACCCGGCGATTATGCGCCCCGGCCACGCCGACTATACGGCGCGCGTAAAATTTAAGGGGTTTTCGGATTACCGGGGCGGCGGGCATTTTTCGGGAAGGCTTACCGCGCCGCTTGTCTTCGCGGGGGCGATAGCGAAACAAATCCTTTGCGTATTACACGGTATTACAATTACCGCCTGTATTCGACAAATCGGAAGCGTCAGCGACGGGGACGAGGATGCGTACCGCGCGGAAATCGCCCGCGCGAAGGGGGAAGGTGACTCGGTCGGCGGCGTTATTGAATGCGCCGCTCTGGGCGTTCCGCCGGGGCTTGGCGAGCCGTTCTTCCGCTCGGCGGAAAGCGCGTGCGCGGCGCTTTTGTTCTCTGTACCGGCGGTAAAGGGCGTCGAGTTCGGCGACGGTTTCGGATTGTGCGCGATGCGCGGCAGCGCGGCTAACGACGCCATGAGTTTCAGCGACGGCAAAGTGTCCTTCCTTTCAAACCATAACGGCGGCATACTGGGCGGCATTACGAACGGCCAGCCGGTGATTGTCCGCGCCGCGATAAAGCCCACTCCGTCCGTTGCCGCCGGGCAGTCAACCGTTAATATGGATACCGGCGAAAACATCACGCACGGCGTAAGGGGTCGCCACGACCCGTGCATAGTGCCGCGCGCCGTCCCCGTTGTGGAGGCGTGTCTTGCAATTTGCCTTCTGGATTTCTTACCGCAGGGGGAGTCAAAATGATAATCATTCTAAAACCGGGTACCGAGCAGCGCGAGGTAGAGCCTATTTACCGCCTTCTAAGCGCGCAGGGCATTATAGTCCAGGAGATACAGGGAAGCCATACGCGTATGCTTGGCATGGCGGGCGACACCTCTCACATAAGCGAGGACTCGCTTATGTGCTTTCCCTGCATCGAGCGCATTATGCGCGTTCAGGAACCGTATAAGCTCGCGGGGCGCAAGTTTCACCCCGCCGACAGCGTTCTGGAAATCGCGGGAAGGCGTATCGGCGGCGGCAATTTCGCCGTGATTGCCGGACCCTGCTCGGTTGAAAACGAGCGGCAGATACTTGAAATCGCCGCCGGGGTCAAGGGCTTTGGCGCGGACTTTCTGCGCGGCGGCGCTTTCAAGCCGCGTACCTCTCCATACGCCTTCAGCGGGCTTGGGCTTGACGGACTTGAACTCTTGAAACGCGCCCGCGCGGAAACCGGGCTTCCCATCGTGACGGAGATTATGTCGTCCGAACACCTTGCGGTCTTCGCGCAGGATGTGGACGTCATCCAAATCGGCGCACGCAACGTGCAGAATTTCACACTGCTGCGCCAAGTGGGCGAACTTAAAAAGCCCGTCCTGTTGAAGCGCGGCCTTAGCAGCACCATTGACGAGCTTCTTATGGCGTGCGAACATGTAATGGCGGGCGGCGCGACCGACGTTATACTCTGCGAGCGCGGCATCCGCACCTTTGAAACGTCAACGCGCAACACCCTTGACCTTTCCGCCGTGCCGGTGCTGCACCAAAAGACGCACCTCCCGGTGGTCATCGACCCTTCCCACGCGACGGGTTACTGGCAGCTTGTCCACTCTATGTCGCTTGCGGCGGCGGCGGCCGGGGCGGACGGGCTTATAATCGAGGTACACAACAACCCCGAAAAGGCCCTTTGCGACGGGGCGCAGTCCATCACCCCGGCGCAGTTCGGCGTGCTTATGGACAAGGTGCGGCGGATTCACGCTATAGCCGCGGAATAGGGGGGGATTTTGTGGCGCACAGAGAGCAGATCGAGGCTTTAAGGCGGGAGATCAGCGCCGTTGACAAAGAGCTTGTATCGCTTTTTATAAAGCGTATGCGCCTTTGCGAGCAAATCGCGGACGTGAAGGCAAGCGCGGGTATCGCGATTACCGATACGGCGCGGGAAGGCAAGGTGCTTGAAAGCGCCGCCGCGACCGCGATACAGGAAAACGCCCGTGACCTTACCGAAGAGGCGGCGGCGTTTATGCGCGCGCTTATAGACCTTTCAAAGCGGCGCCAAGCCGCCCGGAACGCATGAACATCGTCCTTATCGGTATGCCTGGCTGCGGCAAGACCACGCTCGGGGGGCTTCTTGCAAGCGAACTGGGGCGCGAATTCTTTGACAGCGACGAGGAAATCGAGCGCCGCGCCGGGCGCGCCATTCCGGAAATGTTCGCCGCGGAGGGCGAGGATTATTTCCGAACCTTGGAAACGGCCTGTATAGAGGCTCTTTTGGGAAAGGACGGGATTGTTCTATCCGTCGGCGGCGGCGCGGTGGAACGTAACGCTAAACTGCTTCAAAAGGGATTTGTCATTCATATTGACAGAGAAATAGATGAGATTCTGAAAACGCTTGCCCCCGGAACCCGCCCCCTTCTGGAGGGCGGGGCGCGGGAAAAGCTTGAGTCGCTTCACGCGCGCAGGGCGGAAATGTACGCGCGCTGCCGCCACGCGCGCATAGAGAATAACGGCGGCATTAACGCCGCGCTGGACGCGGCGAAGGGGGTCTTACCGTGAAAATACTTGTTATCAACGGCCCGAACCTTAATCTGCTTGGTCTTCGCGAACCCGATGTGTACGGCGGACAAAACTATGATTCCTTGGTGCGTGACATCGGCGGATACGCGCGGGGTATCGGCGCGGAGGTCACGTTCGTCCAAAGCAACCACGAGGGCGCGATAATCGACGCCATCCACGCGGCGGCGGGCGGCGCGCAGGGCATCGTCATCAATCCCGGCGCGCTTACCCACTACAGCTATGCCCTGCGGGACGCGATAAAGGCCGTTAATATCCCGGCTGTCGAAGTGCATATATCAAACGTCCACGCGCGCGAAGAGTTCCGGCACACCTCGGTTATCGCGCCGGTCTGTGTCGGTCAGATATGCGGGCTTGGCGCGTTCGGCTATTTGGCGGCGCTACGATTTTTGACTGAGTATAAAGTAAATGGATAGGATTAACGCCGCGACGCGCCTTATGGCGATTATCGGAAGCCCGGTCGAACACAGTTTATCCCCGCTTATCCAAAACGCGTTCGCGCGCCGGGCGGGGCTTGACTATGCCTATATGGGCTTTAACGTCAAGCCCGAAGGACTTGGGGCTTTTACGGCGGCGGCCAGAACCCTTAATATGGTGGGCTTTAACGTCACCATGCCGCTTAAAGAGAAAATCGCGCCGTTCCTTGACGAACTGGATTCCTCCGCCTGCGGCGGCGCGGTAAACACCGTGTATGCGCGGGACGGGCGTTTAATAGGCGGCAACACCGACGGCGCGGGCTTTGTGCTTTCAATGGAGAGGGCGGGCGGGCTTCCCGGTACCGCGCTTATACTGGGCGCGGGCGGGTCGGCGCGGGCGCTTGCGGCAAGCTTAACGGCCGCGAACGTGTCCGTAACCGTCGCCTCGCGGCGCACGGTGCGCTTTGACCTTCCGCGAACTGACTATATCGCTTGGGATGACTTCCCCGCGCGGCTTCCCGATTGCGGCCTTTTAATCAACGCCACGCCCCTTGGGATGCACGGCGCGGACGCCGGGGACTATACGGATTTGGACTTTTTGGACGCGCTTCCGGCGGACGCCTGCGCCTATGACCTTATCTACGCCCCGCCCGTCACCGCGCTGCTTGCCGCCGCCGCGCGGCGCGGCCTGCGCACGGTGAACGGGCTTCCCCACCTTGTCTGCCAGGGCGCGCTTGCCTTCAAACTCTTCACCGGACACATGCCGTCCGAAGCCGACATAGACGAGGCGCTGCGCCTTGCCGGCGGGGGCGGGTAGGGGACGCTACTCCTCCATCTTCCCTATACTCTTCCATCCGCCAAGCACAATGGCCACAACCGCGAAGCACCCAAGAAACAGCACGGGAAGGCCGAACCCCTCGAAGGTGATGTCCTTAATGTTCGCAAGACCTTGACTAAGCCAATAGCCGGGGGAGAACCACGCGACTTTTTTCATAAACTCCGGCACAATGTCAAGCGGCCAGAACAGTCCCCCAAGCATCGCGAAAATCACCGCGCCCATCGTAATCACAACCGAGGCCGCGCCCAAGTTTTTGGCCATGGATGTTATCGCGAGTACCATGCAGACCGCGAAAAGGTTATAAAGCGACAAAAGCGCAAACAGATGCAGTGGGTTGGGTATCCCGCCAAGAAGCGCCTGCAGGACAGCCATCAGCAGCAAAACGGATATCTCGGTCGCGGCGAAGGCCGCAAGCGAAGAGCTTATAAGGTGCGTCCTTGGGCTGTGCGCAAGAACGCCCAGACGGTCGGGCATACCGCCGCGCCTGTCTTCAAGAAGTGTTTTGATTACAAAATAGGCCGTAAACATAGCAATCATACCGAAAAACCCGAACCAATAAGAGGTTTCCGCCCAACCGTCGGTCTTTGTCTCCGTAAACTTTACGGACGAGGCTTCTTCCCACGCGGCGACTGCTTCCGGGTCGTTTGTGCCCAGAAGCATCAGCGCGCGGGTGATGTTCTGCGCGTTCACGTTGCCAAGGGCGGATACGTCCGACACGCCAAGCGAATACCCGTCAAGTCTGGGCGCGCGCCCGGCAAGTATGTCGCTCTCATACCCCTTTGGGATAAGCAGCACCCATGAAAGCGCGGCGTCGGTAAGCTTGGCGGAGATGTCCTCTTCGGCCACCTCGGTTACGTCGAAGCGCTTTTTAAGTTGCGAGACAAGCGCGCCGGACAGCACCGTCGCGTCCTTGTCCGATACGCCAAGAGAAACGTCCATCGTGTTCACTGACACATCCGGGCGGTCGGAAGCGCCGGTATCACCCCATCCGCCCTTCGAGGCGCTGATAATCATCGAAAACACAATGGGGAAGAACGCTATCGCCGCCCAGCAGACCGGCTGGCGCAGTATGCGCTTAATCGTCATAAGAAACACCGTCATGCAAGCCGCCTCCTTCCAAGAATAAACGCTATCGCGAAGAATACCGCGCTTGCCGCGAACAAAAGCCCGAGATAAAGCGCCATTTTGGCCTCGTTTCCGCCGTATATCGCCCCGAAGATGACCGTGTGAGCCATGGCGTTGGGCGCGTACTGGAACACCGCGTCCGCCGCCCCGAAGTTTATTTTAGAATAGCCCTTCGACACAAGCGTAAGAACATAGAACAGTCCTTGGGCAAGCCCGCTTGCCGCGTCGGGACGCTTAAACAAAAGGACAAGCATAATACATATCGACTGCGAAAGCAAAACAACGGCGAAAAGCGCGAGAAGCACAAGCGGTACGCGCTGACCCCAATAAACGCCGTAGACCGCGGCGGTAAAAACAAACGTCACCATGCCCTGAAGGAAGCTTGTCACGGTCGAGGCGGCAAGAAGCCCGCCGACATGCGCCGCTTTCGACACCGGCGTAAGCAGGCTTCTGCTGCCCGTGTCGCTTAGAAGACCCTTGCCGAACATCTCTATGCCGTTAGTGCCGCACATCATAAGGATCATTACAAGCATAGTCACCGCGTAATAGTCGGTCGCGCTTGGTACGCGCATGCCAAGCGGGACGTCGCGCACGGCGATCTCCTGCCCCAGAATACCGTAAACATCCCGGCCCTGCGCCGCCGCGGCGGCGGCCGCAGACCCGATTTCCTGATAGGAATCGACTACCGCCAGCGCAAGACTTGCGTCAAAGCCCTCCCCGGCTTCGCAGAACACCTCTGTCCCGGACGCGTCCTCGATGACGGCGGCGGTGACCTCGCCCGCTTCGACAAGACGCCGCGCCTCGTTTATATCGGTAAAGGTATAGGTGAAGAACCGCGCTATCTCACCGCTGCGCAGGAATGCCGCAAGCTCGCCCTGCGGATCCGCCGCCACGGCGACTTTGGCGGGTTCCAGGTCGGTTTCCCCGGAGATATAGCTGCTTAACGCCGTGCCGAGGATAAGGATCATCACGATGGGAAAACCGATTAGTATCGCCGCGGATACCGGGCTGCGCCACAGATACTTAAACCCCATGCGGAAGGTGGCGAAAAATCCGCGCATTACTCCCCCTCCCCGCCGTCTCGAAGCTTTTTGCCGGTAAGGGCAAGGAACGCGTCCTCAAGGGTAGGCCGCTTGCCCGTCACGCCCAGAATAACGAAGGGCGCCGCGCACTCCAGCATACGCGCAAGGTTTGCCGAACCCGCCGTGCTTGTAACCGTAAGAATATGTCCGTCCGTGTCACAGCGCAGTACGCCCTGGATATTTTTTATGCTGTCCGGAAGGGACGGTGCCGGGTTTTTCACCTCTATGACGACGGTTTCCTCAAACAGCACCGTCCTTGTAAGCTCCGCTACGCTGCCGTCCGCGATTACGCGCCCCGCGTCCACTATCAGCACGCGCGAGCATATACGCTCGACCTCTTCCATATAGTGCGAGGTGTAAAGCACCGTCGTCCCCTGGGCGTTCATCTCCGTTACAAAGTCAAGGATATGGCTTCGCGACTGCGGGTCGATGCCAACCGTCGGCTCGTCAAGGATAAGCAGTTCGGGTCTGTGCATAACGGCGCAGCCGATGTTAAGCCGCCGCTTCATGCCGCCGGAAAACTTTTTCGGGGGCTTTTTGGCCACTTCCGTAAGGCCAAGCACCTCAAGCACCTCGTCCGTACGGCTTTTAAGCTGCGCGCCGCCCATTCCGTAAAGTTTTCCGAAATACCAAAGGTTTTCCCTTGCCGGAAGCGTTTCATAAAGCGCGAGATCCTGCGGAACAACGCCGATGCGCCGCTTTATCTCCGCCGCGCGGGCGCGCATTTCCTGCCCGAACAACGCCGTCTTGCCCGCGTCGGCGGCTGTAAGCCCCGTCAGTACGCGTATGGCGGTGGTCTTGCCCGCGCCGTTCGGCCCAAGCAAGCCAAGCACCTCGCCCTTGCGGACTTCCATGGTTAAATGGTCAAGCGCCGTGTGCCTTGCGTATCTTTTTACTATGCCGGTCATTGAAACGATCATAACGCTTTCCTCCTCCTCTGTATGTCACATTATAAACAAAGCCTCGCGGCACCGTAAGTGCCGCGAGGCATGTTCTGTTCGTGACAAATGTCATGCGCGCTTTTCCTTGCCAATTTCACATTGTTATCGCCGGATAATTGGCGATTGTCATGGCAAATGACACCTAAATTACGGCAAAACCTATTTTAACAAGTTTCCGCAGGGCGCTTTTGAGCACAGACTTCACGCATGTAAATTATAATGAGTATAATTTACCATTCGCGTTCCCTTATTGCCGTTTCTATATCAATGCCTATGCCAAAGCGTTCGAGCATTGCCATAACCGTTTCGCCTATGGATTCGCGGGCGGTTGTCTCAAGTTCGCTGTCGTTTTCGTAAAACTC
>JAISVI010000024.1 GCA_031271665.1 Oscillospiraceae bacterium | reverse complement strand
CCTCGCGGGCGGCGGAATAAGGCGCTTGCGCTCTGTCCAACCAGTCCGCGCTCCGCGCGGCCTTGGGTTGCCCAACGCTGCAGCGTCTTATTCCGCCTGCTCGGGCGATGCGCTCTTCTCATAAAACACTCCTGTCATGTACAGTCCGTGCGGGGGGGCGGTCGGGCCGGCGAGCGTACGGCTGCGGGAGGCGATAAGCGCCGGGATGTCTGTTATTTTCCCCTCGTTCACATACAGAAGCGTCCCGACAAGCGCGCGCGCCATGTTGTAAAGGAATCCGTCCGCCTTCATGCGGAAGGCCACAAAGCCGTCCGTCTCGGTAATCTCGAATTCGTACATAGTACGGACGGTGCTTTTCACCGGCGTCCCCACGCTTCTGACACAGGCAAAGTCGCGCCTTCCAAGGAACTGCGCCGCCGCGCCGCGAAGCGCGTCTATATCAAGCGCGCGGGGGTAGTGAAGCGCCCGCATATGCCAAAGAGGAAGCCTGTGCGCGCCGCCGTAGAGGTAATAGGTGTACTCTTTGCCAACGGCGGACTGGATGGCGTGAAAATCCTCCGGCACGGTATACGCCGCGGTTACCGCGATGTCGGGCGGCAGCCGTGAGTTAATCGCGAACGGAAGCTTCTCCATCGGTATGCGCGTATCGCCGCGAAAATTCGCCGCGTAGTCCCTTGCGTGAACCCCCGCGTCCGTCCGTCCGCAGCCGTGAAGCTTTACCGGGAAGCCGACAGTTTTCTCAATCGCCCTTGTAAGCGTACCGCACACGCTTACGGCATTGCGCTGGCTTTGCCAGCCGTGATAGGCCGTGCCGTCATAGCTTAACCTAAGAAGCGTGTTCAAAGCAGTATCCCAAGCGTTATTACGCCCCCAAACCATACGGCGCATACCGCCAAAGCCAGAAAGTCAATCCTTGCGGCATGAAGCACACGCATTCTGGTTCGTCCCTCGCCGCCGTGGTAGCAACGGCACTCCATCGCGAGGGCAAGCTCGTCCGCGCGGCGGAACGCGCTTACGAAAAGCGGGATCAGAAGCGGCACAAGCGCCTTCGCGCGGCGGAAGATGTTGCCGCTTTCAAAGTCTGCTCCCCTTGCTTTCTGGGCGCTCATAATCTTATCCGTTTCCTCGATAAGCGTCGGGATAAAGCGAAGGGCTATCGTCATCATCATGGCGAACTCATGTACGGGGACGCGTATTTTTTTAAGCGGTCCGAGAAGGCGCTCTATCGCGTCCGTAAGCATAATGGGCGAGGTCGTATAGGTAAGAAGAAGCGTGGCGCTTATCAAAAGCACAATCCTTGCCACCATGTACGCCGCGGCGTACACCCCCTCCCAGGTAATGGTGATAACCCAGAAAGACACAAGCACATGCTCGCCGGAGACATATATCATATTCAGTATGGCGGTGAACAGCACGATAAACAGCATCGGCCGCAACCCCCGCAGAAGAAGCCGTACGCGTATACGCGAAAGCGCCATCGCAAGCGCGTTGAACGCGGCAATCAGCGCATAGGCGTAAATCCCTTTGGCGACAAACAGCACCACGATGTACACCATGACAAGCACAATCTTAAATCGCGGATCCATGCGGTGAAGCGGCGAGTTTCCGGGAAAAAACTGACCCAGAGTGATGTCCTTCAGCATGTCTCTTCACCCGCGCCGCGTGAAACGGCGCTTTTTACCCTAAGCAGCTCGGCTTCCGCCGCCTCCGCAGTGTAACAGCCGTCGTCAATATCAACGCCCATCTCCCGCAGAAGCCGGAAAACCTTTGTAAAAGCGGGAACGGAAAGGTGAAGCGCCTCTAATTCGTCTGCGCGGCCGAACACCGCGCGCGGCGTCCCGGACATCGCGGTTTTGCCTTCGCTTAAAACCGTGATGCTGTCGGCAAGGCGCGCAACCTCGTCCATGCTGTGGCTTATAAGAACCACGGACGCGCCGGTCGCGTCCCGGTAGGCCTTTATATGCCCCAGTATCTCGCGCCGCCCCTGCGGGTCAAGTCCCGCCGTCGGCTCGTCAAGGATAAGCACCTTGGGCATCATCGCGATTACGCCCGCTATCGCCGCGCGGCGCTTCTGTCCGCCGGACAGCTCGAAGGGCGACTTGTCCGCGAGTTCGCGCGGCAGATGCACGAAATCCATCGCGGAGTAAACGCTTATATCAAGCTCGCTTTCCGTCGGCTGGCGGCGTTTGCCGTCCGCTTCATCAACGCCCTTGTTCTTAACGCCGAAGGCGATGTCCTTATACACCGTTTCCTCGAAAAGCTGATATTCGGGGTACTGGAACACAAGCCCGACCTGAAAGCGCGCGTTTCGCGCGTCCTTCTTATCCCAAATGTCGGTTCCGTCAAGAAGCACCCGTCCCGAAAGCGGCTTTAGAAGCGCGTTCAGATGTTGGGCAAGCGTGGACTTCCCCGAACCGGTATGACCGATAAGCCCGGCGATCTCCCCCGCCTGAACGGAAAAGCTTATATCGTCAAGCGCCCTGCGCTCGAAGGGTGTACCCGCGCCGTATATATAGGTAAGGTGTTCCGCTTTCAGCACGGTTGTTCCCCCATAAGCCACTTGTAAAGCGTTTGCGCGCACTCGCGTACGTCAAGCGCGGGCGCAAGCCCCGCGTAATGCGTAAGCTGTACCGTCTGCGGCACGCTTAAAGCGTGTTTTTCCAGAAGGTCATATTCCGCGAAAACGCGCCGCGGCGTGTCGTCCAGTAAAATCTTCCCCCGGTTCATCACAAGAACGCGGTCTGCCGCTTGGGCTTCGTTCATGTGGTGGGTTATAAGGATTACCGTCATACCCGTTTCACGGTTAAGGGCGTGTACAGTCTCCATAACCTCTCGCCGCCCGCGCGGGTCAAGCATGGCCGTCGGCTCGTCAAGCACGATACAGGCGGGGCGCATCGCCAAAATCCCGGCGATGGAAATACGCTGCTTCTGCCCGCCGGAAAGCCTGTGCGGCGCGTGGAGCTTGTATTCCGACATGTTCACCGCTTCAAGCGCCCTGTCAACGCGTTCGCGTATCTCTTCGGGCTTTACCCCAAGGTTTTCAAGCGCGAACGCCACGTCTTCCTCGACAACGGCGGCGACTATCTGGTTGTCCGGGTTCTGGAAAACCATGCCGACGGTGCGGCGTATCTCTAAAAGCGAATTTTCGTCCGCGGTGCTAAGACCGCCCACCGTCACCGTGCCTTGGCTGGGCGTCAGAACCGCGTTGCAAAGCTTTGCAAGCGTGGATTTCCCACAGCCGTTGTGACCAAGCACCGCGATAAACTCACCCGCGTGAATTTCCAAGTTTACGCCGTCCAGCGCGGGGGCGGCATCCGGCCCGTCACCGTAAGAATAGCTTACATTCTCAAAGCGTATCAGCGGTGTTTTAGCTTCAGCCCCGCTCATCGTATCCATCGTCCCGTCGCCCCGCAGGGCAGAATAAGCCGCGTATCGCCGACCGGAAGCCCAAGTTCGCCGGCCTCGGCGCTCCCCCCGAAATTCGGGGTTATAAGCGTTTCAAGCATATAGGTAAGCACGCCCGGCGCAAGCCCTGTGGTATAGGCGTTTACAAAGACAAACGCCGCGTCGCCGCTTAAAAGTCCGGCGCAAAGCTTTATGAAGTCGAACATATCGTCCTCAAGCCGCCATATCTCACCGCCGGGTCCGCGCCCGTAAGAGGGCGGATCCATTATAATCGCGTCATAGCGGTTCCCGCGCCGCAGTTCCCGCGCGATAAAGCTTCGGCAGTCCTCGACTATCCAGCGCGCCTGAACCCCGTTAAGCATTGCGTTCTCCCCCGCCGCCGCAACCATGCCCTTCGCCGCGTCAACATGCGTGACCTTCGCGCCCGCCTTGGCGCACGCAGCCGTCGCCGCGCCGGTATAGGCGAACAGGTTAAGCAGCTTTACCTCTTTCCCCGCTTGGACGCGCGAAGAGATAAGCTTGCGCGCGGCGTCCCAATTGGGGGACTGTTCGGGGAAAAGCCCCATGTGCTTGAAGTTCATCGGCCTTACGGCAAAGCTTAAATCGCCGTACCCGACATTCCACTTTTCGGGCAGACTGTGCCGCGACCACTCCCCGCCGCCTTGGGAACTGCGCTTATACGCCGCGTCGGGGTTCTGCCAACCGGGGTGGTTTTTCCCGGTTTTCCAAAGCACCTGCGGGTCGGGACGCGCGAGGATATACTTGCCCCAACGCTCCAGACGCATTCCGTCCGTCGCGTCAAGAAGCCCGTAATCCTTCCAACCGTCCGCAACCCACACGATTATACCAAATCCTTAACAAGAGTACCAGTAGGGGCGGCGTTCTGCCGCCCGCGTAGGGGCGCACAGTGTGCGCCCGGTCAAAACACCCGTCCGCCTTCGGCGGCCACCCTCTTTTCTAAAGAGGGTTTTGTAGGGGATGCCCGTTTACCGCCGCGCCCCTTAAAACAGCGCGCAGATGTCGTTCGCGAAAGCCACGGGGTCTTCGACGCTTAACCCTTCGATAAGAAGCGCCTGGTTGTACAGAAGGCGAGTATAGGCGGCAAAGCGTTCGGGATTGTCCGAATGCGCCGCTTTAAGCGCACCGAAAACCGCGTGTCCCGCATTGATTTCAAGCACCTTTTCGGCCTTTACGCCCGGATTCCCCGGCATTTGGGAAAGCACCTTCTCCATCTCAATCGACACGCCGCCCTCGGTCGCAAGGAAGCATGGGTGGCTTTTAAGGCGCGACGACGCGCGTACGTCCACAACGCTGTCCTTCAAAAGCTCTTTCATCGCGGCGAACATCGCCTTGCCGTCCTCGTCAGTTTCGGGCTTTTCCCCGGCCTCTAGCTCGCTGTCTGAGACGTTCTTGAACTGTTTCTCCCGATACTCGCCAAGCATCTTGATGGCAAACTCGTCAACGTCGTCGATAAAGTAAAGTATCTCAATGCCCTTATCGCTTAAAAGCTCGGCCTGCGGCAGTTTGGCAAGCTTCTCATAGCTGCTTCCGGCGGCGTAGTAGATAACCTTCTGGTCTTCCTGCATACGCCCCGCGTATTCCTCAAGCGTGACCTGTTTTTTCTGGGTCGAGGAGTAGAACAGAAGCAAGTCCTGAAGCGCCTCTTTATTCGCGCCCCAGTCGGAGTACACGCCGTATTTAAGCTGTCTGCCAAAGCTTTCAAAGAAAGTTTCGTACTTCTCGCGCTCGTTTTTAAGAAGGTTAAGAAGCTCGCTTTTCACTTTGTCCGCGACGCGCTTGGCGATAAGTTTAAGCTGACGGTCATGCTGAAGAAGCTCGCGGGAGATGTTAAGGGAAAGGTCGGCCGAATCCACAAGCCCCTTGACGAACGAGAAATAATCCGGCAAAAGATCGGCGCATTTCTGCATGATCAGAACGCCGCTTGTATACAGTTCAAGTCCCTTTTCATAGTCCCGCGTGTAGAAGTCATAGGGCGCTTTTTCCGGGATATACAGAAGGGCGGTAAAGCTTACCGCGCCGTCAACGCTTAAATGCACATGGCGAAGCGGCTTGTCGAAGCCGAAATGCTTGTCCGCGTAAAAGCGTTCGTAATCCTCGTCCGTAAGTTCGCTTTTATTCTTGCGCCATATGGGAACCATGCTGTTAAGCGTTTCGTCCTCGAAAACGTCCTCGTACTCGCTTTCGCTTCCCTCTTTCTTACGGGAATGCTTGCAAAGCATACGGATTGGGTACTTGATAAAGTCCGAATACTTCTTTACGATTGATTTAAGCCGGTATTCCTCTAAAAACTCGTCATAGTTTTCGTCCTCGGCGTTGTCTTTAAGCGTCATGACGATTTCCGTCCCCTGCTCCATCTCCGGGATTTCCTTTATGGTATACCCGTCCGAACCCTCGCTTACCCATTCGTGCGCGATGCCGCCGTCAAGCGGGCGGCTTCGCACCGTGACAAGCTTTGAAACCATAAACGCCGAATAGAAGCCCACGCCGAACTGGCCGATTATCTCAACGCCCTCTTTCGGCTCGTTCTCGTCCTTGAAGGCGAGCGAGCCGCTTTTGGCGATTGTGCCAAGGTTGCTTTCAAGCTCTTCCTTGGTCATGCCTATACCGGTGTCGCGCACCGTAAGCGTACGTGCCGCCTTGTCGGCGGTCACGCGGATATAGAAGCTTTCCCTGTCAAAGCTTTGCTCTTCGTCCGTAAGCGTAATATAATACCTTTTGTCAAGCGCGTCGCTCGCGTTAGAGATAAGCTCGCGCAGGAAAATCTCCTTATGCGTGTAAATCGAGTTGATCATAAGGTCAAGCAACCGCTTCGACTCCGCCTTAAACGCCTTTTTCGCCACTGCAAACATCCCTTCTTTGTAATTGACAATTGACAATTGATAATTGACAATTGGGGCCGACGGATTGTAGGGGCGGCGTTCTGCCGCCCGAAAAACCCAACCGCCCGTCACCCGCGCTGTGCGTAGGGGCAATTCACGAATCGCCCGTGTCCCCATTGGCGCGAAGCCGTTGGAGAGATGCGTCTGACAGATAAAATTTCATAACCCGCCTATTATAATTCCTGCGCGCCCGAATTGTCAAGAAGCGCCATGAACTCATTTTCGGTAAGCACCGGAATCCCAAACTGTTTTGCCTTGTCAAGCTTGCCGCCCGCCGCCTCGCCGGCAAGGACAAAGCTTGTCTTCTTTGAAACGCTGCCCGACGCGCGCCCCCCGTTTTTCTCGATAAGGGCGTGCGCCTGCTCGCGGCTTAGGCTTGGAAGCGTGCCGGTCACGACAAAGGTCTTCCCCGCGAGGATATCCCCTGTCACCCGCTTTTCCGCCGTCATATCAAGCCCGGCGTCTTTGAGCGCCGCAATCAGTTCACGGGACGAGGGCAGGTCAACCCACGCCCTTATGCTCGCCGCAATCGCGCCGCCGATTTCGGGTATCGCGGTAAGCGTGTCCGTATCCGCGGCGCAAAGCGCGTCCCAAGTCCCAACCCTCTCGGCGATAAGGCGCGACGCGCGTACGCCGACGTGCCGTATCCCAAGCGCGTAGATAAGCCGCGCCAGTCCGCGCGTCTTTGACAGTTCTATCTGGCGCAGAAGGTTTTCCGCTGACTTCTCGCCAAACCCGTCCATATCCGCGAGGTCTGACGATTTAAGCGCGTACAGCCCGGCGGGGTCGCTTGCAAGCCCGCGCGAAAGAAGCGCCTCGCACCCGGCGGGGCCAAGCCCCTCGATGTCCATCGCGTCCCGCGAACAGAAATGTATAAGCCCGCGAAGCCGCTGGGCGGGACAGCTTAGGTTGCAGCAGCGCACCGCCGCCTCGCCCTCTTCGCGCGTAACCGCGCCGCCGCACACGGGGCAAACCGCCGGGAAAACATACGTCCGCGCGTCCTGCGGGCGCTTGCCAAGCTCTACGCCCAGAACCTCGGGGATAATCTCCCCCGCCTTTCGTACGGTTACGGTGTCACCGATTCTGATGTCCTTCTCGCGGATAAAATCCGCGTTATGCAGTGTGGCGTATTGAACCGTCGTCCCCGCGAGGCGGACGGGGGTTAAAACCGCCTTGGGCGTAAGCACGCCCGTGCGCCCGACCTGAATAACTATGTCTTTAAGCACGGTGCTTTTCTGCTCGGGCGGGTACTTGAACGCGACTGCCCAGCGCGGTGTTTTGGTCGTTTCCCCAAGCGCCGCCCTAAGTCTTATGTCATCGACTTTAACGACCGCGCCATCCAAATCAAAGGGATACCTCTCCCGTTCCGCGCCGATGCGCCGCACCTCTTCAATCACGGCGTTTTTGCCCGAAAGCGTAACGCGGTTGTTCACGGGAAGCCCCCAACGCTCCATAAGCTCAAGCGATTCGTGGTGCGTCGGCGGCAGTTCGCCGTCCATATCCTGTATGTTGAACATAAGCGCCATAAGCCCGCGCTCGGCGGCCACGCGGGCGTCAAGCTGACGCAGCGAACCGGCGGCGGCGTTGCGGGGGTTGGCGAAAAGCGTCTTCCCCTCTTGCTCGCGCGTTTCGTTAAGCGCGCGGAAAACCTCTTTCGGTATATAGACCTCGCCGCGCACTACGGCGCGGGCGGGGGCGTCTTTAAGCGTTTTTGGAATATTGGCGACCGTGCGCAGATTGTGCGTCACGTCCTCGCCCGTTTCGCCGTCCCCGCGCGTAGCACCGCGGACAAAAACCCCGTTCTCGTAAGTAAGCGCCACGCTTAAACCGTCGATTTTCGGCTCTGCGCAAAAGGACTGTGCGCCTTCGCGGGCGCATTTATCAAGAAAATCTTCAAGTTCGCCCTCGGAAAACACATCCTGTAAACTTAGAAGCGGCACAGCGTGGCGTACTGGCGAGAACGCCGCCGCGCCGCCGACCCTGTGCGTCGGCGAGTCTGGCGAGTCAAACTCGGGGTTCGCCTGTTCAAGCGCGCGCAGACGGCGCATGGCCATGTCGTAGTCATAATCCGTCATAACCGGCTCGTCCCGCAGATAGTACGCGTCGTTGGCAAGACGCAGTTTTCCGCGCAGTTCCTCTATTTCCGGTGAACCCTTATACATAACAGCAAGCCCCCCCTGACCGTTTACATAACGCCACAGTATTATAGCAAATCCAAGCGCTTATAACAAGTATTAAAGAAAAAATCTTTGGAAAAGTCAGAAAAAATACGCAGGTAGATATTGCAAAAAGGAACGCGGCATAGTAATATAGGAAGGGTCATATAAACGAAGTGTTGAAAATTGCGTGTTCGCCTGCAAGGCGAACGAGCGCAGCGCTTGCGAACAGGCGGCTATGCCGCGGCATAGCAAAGCGCCTGCGGCGAAGAGCGAGTTTGCTCGCTTGACAGCCGCGAAGCGGTAAAAGCCGGAGCGGGCAATTTTCAACATGCCCATAAAGACAATAGGGGTGTTCCGTTATGAGAACAAAGAACGCGCTTCCCGCGGCAGAAAACGCGGCGTCTCCAACCGTTATCGGCAAAGGCATTAAGCTGGAGGCTGCAAAGCTCTCCGGCACGGAATCGGTCATAATCGACGGTATCTATCTGGGCGACGTTGATTTGGACGGATTCCTGAAAATTGGCGAAACAGGAAGCGTTATCGGGAACATAAAAGCCAAACAAATCGAAATCGCCGGCAAGGTAAAAGGCGTTGTCGTCTGCGACGGCACGGTACATCTTACCGCCTCGGCCTATGTCGAGGGCGGGATTGCCACCCAGTCCCTTAAAACGGACGAGGGCGCGCGTATCAACGGACAGTGCCGCATGGTCAACGACCAGACGGAGACGCTGACGCTTGAACTGCTTGAGACAGAGGGAAAGCTCAATTTCAACTTTTCGGAGTTAAGCGACGCCTTTATCCCCGACAAAGGGCTTCCCATATCGCCCTTTTAGGACTCTGCTCATTAAAACACGCCCTTCCCGCGCCGAAAGGCATGGGGAGGGCGTTGGTTTTTGTATCTGCCCTATCGCGCCGTCAGACGGTGATAGGTCTTCTTGCCTTTTTTAATAAGCACCCCTTCGCCAAGGCACTGCTCCTTGGTGATAACGGCGGCGAGGTCGGTAATCTTCCGCCCGTCGATTTCAAGGCCGCCCTGCTCGACAAGACGCCGCCCTTCGGCTTTCGAGGGGACAAGTCCGCAGGCGACAAGGGCGTCGATAACGCCAATCTCGCTTTCAAACTCAAGCGACGTGCGCGGCACGTTATC
>JAISVI010000163.1 GCA_031271665.1 Oscillospiraceae bacterium | reverse complement strand
TCCACACCAAGCGCAAGTCCCCCTGCGCCGGCAAATAATTCTATTGCTTTAAATGGGCGTCTGTCTTGTCGTGGTTGAATGTACGCACTTTTGCTCATCGACAATCTCCCTTTCGTAAGGGTACAAAATTTCAGTTAATAGTATAGCATGTGGACTGCCTAAAATCAATTCCGCTTTCGGTCGATAAACCTCTTGCCGCCCCCTTACACGGCTTACGCATGAATGTACAGACTAAATGCAGGGGCGGTCGTTCGCCCGCGCCTAACCCAACGCCGCAACGCCCACGTAGGGCGCGACGCCCCCGGCGCGCCACCCCCAACGTCACAGCACCGACGAAACGCCGGGAAATTGCGGGCGACCGAGGACGGTCGCCCCTACATGAGGATGCCGGTTTTTGTGCATCTTATATGTTCATGCGCCCCCTTAACTTGGCTCTTGTAATTGCGCGGGCGCAATGTTATAATAAGGGACAGTTGCCATGTGAAAGGACTGCGGGCGCTTTGGATAAAATTAAGCGGGATGAATTTATGCGGGTTGTTACCTATATGCGCGAGCAGTACGGCATCAACCTGGAGCAGAAGCAAACGCTTGTCGAGGGGCGGCTTTGGAGCGTTATCCAGAAACACGGCTTTAAATCGCTTGACGAATACTTCGAGTTCGTCCTTGCCGACAAGACCGGGGAAGAGGGGAAAATACTCGTAACGCGCCTTACCACCAACTATACATACTTTATGCGCGAAGACCAGCATTATAAGTTCCTTACCGACCGTATACTGCCCGCCCTCACGCCGAAACTGCGCGACAAGGATCTGCGTATATGGAGCGCGGGGTGTTCCTCTGGCGAAGAACCGTACACTACGGTGATGGTGCTTGACAACTATTTCGGACATGCGAAGTCCGAATGGGACTGCAAGGTGCTGGCGACCGACATATCGCCCCAAGTGCTTCAGATGGCGCAGGAGGCCATGTACAGCGAGGATAAGCTTAAAAACCTCCCGCCCGAATGGAAAAAGCGGTATTTCAACCATGTCAAAGGCACCGATATATTTCAGGTAAAACCCGCGATACAGAACGAGGTTATTTTCCGAAGCTTTAATCTTATGGAAAAGACGTTTCCGTTCAAAAGGAAGTTCCACGTGATTTTTTGCCGCAATGTAATGATTTACTTTAACAAAGAGACAAGGGACGCGCTTGTAGAACGGTACTACGACGCGCTTGAGCCGGGCGGCCACCTTTTCATCGGGCTTTCAGAGACGGTAAGCAAGACGGACACGCGCTTTACCTTCGTGCAACCGTCCGTTTACCGCAAGGGGGGCGCTTGATGGCCGGCAGGATAAGGGTTCTTGTGGTTGACGACTCGGTATTCTTCCGCGCGGCGATTATACGCGCTCTGTCCGCCGACCCGGGGATAGATGTCGTGGGCGAGGCGTATGACCCCTATGACGCGCGGGACAAGATATTGGAACTTAGCCCCGATATGATGACGCTTGATATCGAGATGCCGTATATGAACGGCGTCGAGTTTCTGAAGGTGCTTCTTCCCCAGTGGCCGATTCCCGTGCTGTCGGTGTCTTCGGCAGTACATCGCGCCCCCGACGCGCTTCAGGCCGGGGCGCGGGACTTCCTTCCGAAACCGACGGATCGCTCGCCGGACGGTATGCAGAAGTTTTCCGAAGAGCTAAGGCGGCGGATACATAAAATCGCGGAGAACACCCGCAACAGCCAATACCGTGTCCCGCTTCCGCAAACGCAGACCGCCGCGGTGGGTGAAGGGCAGTTCGAGGGGTTTATCGCGCTTGGCGCGTCCACGGGCGGCACACAAAGCACGGCGAAGATACTGCGGGCAATGCCCCGCGACATGAACGGCTTTGTCATTGTACAGCATATGCCGCCGGACTTTACCCGCATGTACGCGGAAAACCTTGACCGCGACTGCGCCATGACCGTGCGCGAGGCGAACGACGGCGATTATATTGAACAGGGCGTCGTGCTTATCGCCCCCGGCGGCGACCGACAGTGCGAAGTGGTGCGGCGCGGCGGGCGGTTCTGCCTTCACTTATATCACGGCGAGAAGGTAAACGGGCATTGCCCGTCGGTGGACGTGCTGTTCTCCTCTGTCGCCAAATGCGCCACGGGAAAGGACGCCGTCGGCGTTATACTCACAGGCATGGGCGCGGACGGCGCGCGCGGGCTGCTCGCCATGAGAAAAAAGGGCTGTTACACGGTGGGGCAGGACGAGAAATCCTCGATAGTCTACGGTATGCCGCGCGAAGCCTATGAAATGGGCGCCGTTTGCAGACAGGCCGAGCTTGGCGGCATCGCGTCGCTCCTGCTTAGATATGTGAAGGAAATGCGCAAGTAGGTACCTCTAAAAACCCCGCTCCGGCTTGCGATGCCGCGGCACAGCCGCCTGTTCGCAAGCGCTACGCTCGTTTTTGTTCGGTTTTGCCGAACAAAAACACGGGTTTTTAGAGCGCCTTATATATTTGACAATGACTAATCACATTCGCAGTTTGGCGTTTTAACGCGCAAAAAAAGCCGCTTACCGAACCGAACATGCCGCTTGCCGTACGTCGCTTTCAAAACGGGTGAACCTATGGTATATTGAGTATAGAGGGGCGGGGAAGGGGGAAAGCTTTGAAGCTTAAAATTGAAATTGACGAAAACCTTACCGAGCCGGAGGTCGTGATACGCTGCGCCCGCGCGGACGAAGAGGTGCTTTCAATTCAGCGCCGCGTACTTGAACATTCCGATCAACCGTCAAGGCTTGTGCTTTACAGAGACGGCGTGGAATACTATCTGCCGGCCGAACACATCCTCTTTTTTGAAACCCAGGACGAACAGGTATACGCGCATACCGCCCGCGACGTGTACCGTATAAAGCGAAGGCTTTACGAACT
>JAISVI010000093.1 GCA_031271665.1 Oscillospiraceae bacterium | reverse complement strand
GTGATTTCGCCCGCGGGCAGGTCAACCGTCACGCTTACGCCCGCGCCGCTGAACGCCTCGGCCGCGTCCACGTCAAGGGTCACGGACTTCGCGCCCGATACGCCGCTTACGTCAAGGGTGACAGAGCCGTCATCGGCTTTCGCGATGATTTCGCTTACCTTGCTATCGGGCAGGGTAAGCATTACCTCGCCGCCGCTTTGGGTAAAGTCTACCGGCACGCCGCCGTCTGCGGGGATGGTTGCCGGGGGAGGCGTGTAGCTGCCGCCATCATCTCCGCCGTCGGGGGGAGGTGTGACCGGGGCGGCGGAGACCGTCAGTCCGATAAGCGTGACCGAGCCGGAAACCTCGTTGGCTACAAGCGCCATCGGCTTTCCCGTGGGGCTTTCCGCGGCGCTGATGATGCAGATGCCCTCTGCGCCGAGGTCGCTGCCGTTCGCAAGGCCGCCGTCGGTCAGGTCGCGCACGTTCAGATAATCGTAGAACAGGGGATTTGCGGGGGTTGTGATGTCGTACATCATAAGTCCGCCCACGCGCTCCAGACCGATAAACGCGAAGATTCTGCCCGCGATCTCCGCGACCTTTATATCCTCCGGTTCGGGGCCTTTCCTGTCGCTTCTTCCGTCCGTGCCAAGCCCGGCGTGATCGGAGTTGAAGATTTCGGGATACTCTTCGCTTACAATGCGCTCGAAATCGCTTCCGCTGTCAAAGATCAGTTCCATTGTATCCGCGTCCCACACGGAGAAAGAGCGTCCGCCCAGCAGATGGACTTTGCCGGGGTCAAGCCCGTCTCGCGCGGCATGGTTAAGGTACTCCACTTCCTCCGAGCCGTTAACCGATGCCTCCAGAAGGTCGTCGTCATACCAATCGTCGCGGGCGTCGCCCTCGTTCGGCGTGAGGAGATATGTTTTCCCGCCGATTGTTACGGCGGCAAGTCCGTCCGGCATATACACGCCAAGCACGTTCTCTTCCGTCTGCAGCTTGATAACATCATCGTCGTTAAGGTCAAGCGCGTTGCGCGCAAGGCTGTGATCCTTAAAGCCAAGCCCATGAATATTCGTGAAGGTTTTGCTTGCTAGGTCAAAAGCAGCCACAGAGTTTGCCTCCTGAAGCGAGACATACGCCGTGCCGCCTGCAAACGCGACGTACTCCGGCTCTAAATCAAGCGAGGGATCGACGCCGGGCTTCAGAAGAACGCCGTCCGCGACAAGTTCCGCGCGCTTTGAGTCAAAGGCGTCGAACCCGACGGTTTGAACCCGTGAGGGGTCAAGTGTTTTAAGCTGCCCGGCGGCACTCACGCCGCCGAGATCGATAATCGTAACAGAACCCGCCGGGTCGTTTTCGACGTCCCTTGGTTCGCCCTCGTTGGCGGTCATAACAAAGCGGAAGTCGGGGGAGAAGCCGATCATATCCGGCTGTACGCCCGCCGCGAAGTGCGCGATATACGCGCCGTCATAGTCAAGGAACACAACCGCGCCGTTTTCCGTATGACCCGCTTCGCCAAACGGGGCAAACTGCGTCGCTATCGCGATTACGTCAAGGCCGGTATTTACGTCAACGCTTGTAATATCCCCGCAGGGAAAGCCGTTTTCGCCGCCAAGCGCGGCCACGTCAACGCGTTTTTCCAAGGTAAGCGCGTCAAACCCGCCGCCCGCCAGAGAAACTATATCAAGGCTTCCAAGCGCGCCGTTGACCATGTACATCTTTTGGTTTTCGGGGTTAAACTTTACGATCTCCGCAATCGCGCCGTCCCCGTCCGTTTTGCCCGTCCAGTAGCTTCCAAGGTATTCCATGTTGCCGTTGACGCTTGAAACGCTTAGTTTCGGGCGGGTGGGGACAGGCTCTTCGCCGTCCGCTCCGGCGAACGGATTCCATGCGCCGTCCGCCGTGCCGCGCGGGCGGATGGTTTCCAGTTTTTCGGGGGTCATGCCTTTTTCTGTCCTGTAGTCAATACGCTCGTCGCCTGTGCCGTCCAGGCTTGTCCGGCGGCGTGCCGTATGTTTGTTGGCTACTTCCGAGTATACCATCTCGTCAACAGTATCACCGCTTCCGTTAAGCAGCTTGACTTCATATTCCTTGTTGTCAAGCCAGTTATCCGGCATGTCCTTATCGTATCCGGAAATCTGAAGCGCGGGTTCGGCCAAATCGGTCATAGCCTGGCCGCGCAGAAGGTAAGACACGCCCGCCGCAAGTTCGCCGGACAGTTCGGCCTGCCAATCAACGTGATTTTCAGCATCGCGCTTGTCATGATAGACAATCTTATAACCGCCCAAATCCACCGGCGCTTGGGTGGGGTTATAAAGTTCGATAAAGCTGTGGGAAATCGGCGTCCCATCCTGCTCCTCTCCTCCGCCGTAGGTTTGCAGGATAAAGACATGGGCGGCGGGTTCGGCCAGCGCGAGCGCAGACGGCATTCCCGATACACCCAGAACAAGGGCCAGGGTCAGCATAAGGGAGATGGGTTTAAAGCCTTTCATTTACATACCTCCTGCTATATTTTGGGGCGGGCGCGGAAAGAAGCCTTTCCGCATACCGTGTCCATTATACTGGTCTTAATGTAAAATCTAAAAGCAACCCCATGTAAAAAATGTGTGTATACGTCTGCCCTTTGACAAACGGCGCTTGACAAACCGGGCGGGATGCGGTAGCATATAATAACCTAGCAAATACATAGGCATTATAAAAGGAGGTGCGCGGACATGGCCCATATCGCGCAAGACATCACGGCGCTTATCGGGAACACCCCGCTTCTAAGGCTTGACAGGTACGCCAAGGCGCATAAACTGGGCGCGAGCCTTATCGCAAAACTGGAATACATGAACCCCGCGGGAAGCGTTAAGGACAGGATAGCCCTTGCGCTTATAAAGGACGCGGAGGAAAGCGGCGCGCTTAAACCCGGCGCGGTCATCGTCGAACCCACAAGCGGCAACACCGGCATCGGGCTTGCCGCCGTCGCCGCCGCGCGGGGATACCGCGTTATACTTACCATGCCCGAAACCATGAGCGCCGAGCGGCGCAAGCTGCTTAAAGCCTACGGGGCAGAGCTTGTGCTGACCGACGGCGCGAAGGGCATGTCCGGGGCAATCGCCAAGGCGGAAGAGATTGCGGCGCAGACCCCCGGGGCGTTTATGCCGGGGCAGTTTACGAACCCCGCCAATCCCCGCGCGCACAAAGAAACCACCGGCCCCGAAATTTGGCGGGATACCGGCGGCAATGTCGATATATTCGTATCCGGCGTGGGTACGGGCGGAACCGTTACCGGCACGGGCGGGTTTTTGAAAAGCAAAAACCCGGCGCTTAGGGTCATAGCGGCCGAACCCGCCGGTTCGCCGGTGTTAAGCGGCGGAAAACCCGGCGCGCACAGAATCCAGGGGATAGGGGCGGGGTTTGTCCCAAAAATCCTTGACACGGGCATATATGACGAGGTTATCACGGTGGCGGACGAGGACGCGCTTGATACCTGCCGCGAGCTTGCGCGCGCCGAGGGGCTTCTTGTGGGGATATCCTCCGGCGCGGCGGTGTGGGCGGCGGCAAAGGTCGCCATGCGCCCGGAAAACGCGGGCAAAGCCATCGCCGTAATACTGCCGGACACAGGCGAGCGCTATCTTTCCGCAGGGGTTTTCGACTAGGCTTCGCCGAACGCGAACACGGGTTTTTAGAGAGCCTTGGCTTTGAGTCGCCTCTAAAAACCCCCGCTCCGGCTTGCGATGCCGCGGCATAGCCGCCTGTTCGCAAGCCTGCGCTCGTTCGGTTCGGCTTCGCCGAACGCGAACACGGGTTTTTAGAGTGCCTTGGTTCCGTCCATCATGTCTTGAAGGGTTATACCGTCAAGATAGCTGTTTATGGTTCTTTGAAGCCCCCTCCACACGGGAAGGGTTTTGCATGTTTCACTGCGGACGCACCTGACGGGGTCGTCCTCCAGACAGCTTACGGGGCAAAGCCCGCCCTCGGTAAGGCGCAGTATTTGACCCACCGTATACTGATCCGGCGGCTTGGCAAGCATATATCCGCCCAGATAGCCGCGGTTAGAGCGCAGGATGTCCGGGCGGTTAAGAAGCCCCACAAGCTGTTCGAGATATTTTTTCGATATGCCCTGCCGCTTGGCGATGTCCTTAAGGGCGACGAATCCGCCGCCGCTGTGTTCGGCCAAATCCAGAAGCATCCTTAGGGAATAGCGCCCCTTGGTCGAGATTTTCACCCGCCGCACCCGCCTTTACCTTGTCTTTAACCCTAATATACCATAGGTATTATAGGTTTTCAAGGCCGCAGTGCGCCGAACAATAAAAGCGCCCCGACGGGCGCTTTTATTGTTCGGTAACGCGTTAGTTTGTGATGGTTCTTTCCGTCTCTTTGTCGAAAAGATGAATGCGCCTTGTGTCAAAGGCAACTTTGATATTGTCGCCGGTTTTCACGGTAGAGCGGTTGGAGACGCGGGCTGTGAAATCGTGACCCGCGGCGTTCATATAAAGATAGGTTTCATTGCCCATTGCCTCGACGACGTCAACGGACATATTTACAAGCGAATTCGGGAACTGCGAAAGGAACATCTCTTCTTCGTGGATATTTTCGGGGCGTATGCCCAAAATGACCTCTTTCCCCGCGTATACCAAGACTGAAGGCTTGCGTCCCTTGGATTCGGGAAGCGCGATCTTGCTTTCGCCGAAGGTGAGATATGTCACGCCGCCCTCGTCGCTTACAAGTGCGTCGGCGAAGTTCATCTGCGGCGAGCCGATAAAGCTTGCCACAAAAAGGTTGTCCGGCGTATCGTAAAGCACCTGGGGCGAGGAAATCTGCTGGATATACCCGTCCTTCATAACGACGATACGGGTACCCATCGTCATGGCCTCGATCTGGTCGTGGGTAACGTAAATAAACGTGGTTTCAAGGCGCTGGTGAATCTTTGTAAGCTCGGTGCGCATCTGGGCGCGAAGCTTCGCGTCAAGGTTACTAAGCGGCTCGTCAAGCAAAAAGACCTTCGGGTTGCGGACTATGGCGCGGCCCAACGCGACGCGCTGGCGCTGACCGCCGGACAGCGCCTTGGGCTTGCGGTCAAGCAAATGCTCTATGGCAAGGATTTTGGCGGCCTCTTCGACGCGGCGGCGTATTTCGTCCTTCGGCGTCTTGCGAAGTTTAAGACCGAACGCCATATTTTCAAAGACCGTCATGTGCGGGTACAGGGCATAGTTCTGGAAAACCATAGCGATGTCGCGATCCTTCGGCGGGGTGTCGTTGACAAGCTTATCGTCGATGAACAGTTCGCCTTCGGTGATTTCCTCAAGCCCCGCTATCATGCGCAGGGTGGTGGACTTGCCGCAGCCGGAGGGGCCGACCAGGATTATAAACTCTTTGTCCGCGATATCCAGATTAACATCGCTTACCGCAACAACGTCGCCGGGGTACTTTTTACAGATGCCTCTTAATGTCACGCTAGACATAACGCGCCTCCCAATGTTATGTGGCACGCCGGCGCGAAGCGCGGCGGCGAACCCGGTTTCATACTTTGCCGCCCATAACTATAGCACATATTTTAAAGCCCGTATATCCATAATATAACCAAACATTTACCTTCCGGTTTGTACAGAATTGCCAAATCCGAAAGTTTCATGGTAATAAATGTCTGTTTCGCCGCCGCGCAGACGCCGCCACCCCCCCGGCGAAAGCGTTTCGTCAAGGGTAAGCGCGCCCATGCGGACACGGTGTATCCCCACTGTTTTAAGACCCAAAGCGGCGGTCATACGCTTTATCTGATGATACTTTCCCTCGCGCAGAATGATGCGCGCCGTGCTTGGAGAGAGTATTTCCAGTCCGGCGGGCAGGCATGTCTCGTTATTGCCAAGAGTTATACCCGCCGCGAAGGCGGCCTTTACCTCCGGCGTAAATACGCCAAGCACGCTTACGATATACTCTTTCTCCACATGACGGGCGGGCGAGAGAAGGCGGTGGGCGTAAGCCCCGTCGGTGGTAAGCAGCAAAAGCCCCGTGGCGTCTTTGTCAAGGCGCCCCGCCGGGAACAGCCCCAGACGGCGATGCCGCGCGTCAAGCAGGTCAAGCGCGGTGCGCTCGCGCGGATCCTCCGTGGCCGACACAACGCCCGCGGGCTTGTTCATCATAATATAGTAATGCTCGGCGTAATCTATGTCCTGTCCGCAAAGAGCAATGCCCTTCGCCGGGTCAACGTCCGCTTCCGGGCGGCGCACAGCTTCGCCGCCCACTGTGACAAGCCCCTCGCGTATAAAGCGACCGACCTCGCGGCGGCTTCCGTGTCCGGCGTGACTCAGCGCTTTATCAAGCCGCACAGCGCCGCCCCCTTTTCGTCAAAGCCCGTAATCTCCGCGTCCCGTATACTTCCGCGAAGGCCGGAGGTACAAGAAACCGAAACGGGGATATAATTCTCGCTGTGACCAAGGGACATCCCGCCGCCCTCTGTCTCGAAAAGGACGCGGAGGGTGCGCCCGATTTGGCCTTGCCGATAGGCGCGCGTCATCTCGTCCGCCGCGTACGCCGCCTGCGCGGCGCGGGTCTTCTTAACCGCGCGGGAGAGCTGACCGGGCATGTCCGCCGCCGGAGTGTCCGGGCGGCGCGAATAGGGGAAGACATGCATATCCGCAAAGCCTGTTTCTTTTATAAAGGCCATAGTTTCCGCCCACTCTTCCCCGCTTTCGCCGGGGAAGCCGCAGATAAGGTCGGTTGTTATCGCCGCGCCGGGGAAAAATCGCCTTAGGCACGCGACAGCCCTTGCGTAATCCGCCGTGTCATAGCGCCGGTTCATGCGCCTAAGCACACTGTCGCTGCCCGACTGAAGCGAAACGTGGAAATGCGGGCAAAGCGTCGGCGCTTCGGAAAGCGCGCGGATATTCTCTTCGGTAAGAACGCCGGGTTCAAGCGACCCAAGACGCACACGGGTGTCCGGCAATTCCCGCGCAAGCGACGAAACAAGGGCGGGCAGGCCTTCCTTATAAGAGGATATCTCAATCCCCGTAAGCACAATTTCCAAAAAGCCCTTACCGCGCAGGGCGCGTGCCTGTGCCAAAACGTCGGCAAGCGGCATAGAGCGCGCCGCGCCGCGCGTTCGGGGTATCACGCAGTACGAGCAGAAGTTTTCGCACCCGTCCTGTATTTTTATATACGCGCGCGCCCGCCCGCCGATTGGCGCGGCGGGCATGGACTCCCAACCTTCGCTTTCTGACACGGCGGCTGGCGCGTCTGCCGGGGATTCCGGGACGCCCGCCGCCCGCTCTAAGTCCTTCAGAAACGCGCGGACGTTTCGGGCGCTGCCCACAACGTCCGCGCCCGGGAAAGAGGAAAGACCCGCCGCCCCCGGCAAACAGCCGCAAACACCCAGCACGGCGTTCGGATATTTCGCGCGAAGCGCCCGTATCGCCGCGCGCGACTTTCGCGAAGCCTCGGCGGTGACGGCGCAGGTGTTGACGATAACCGCGTCGCAGGGCGGGGCAGATACCGTCTTGTGACCGTGAAGGCGCAAAAGCTCGCCCATCGAGCCGCTGTCGGCCTGGTTCGCTTTGCAGCCAAGCGTACAAAAAATGACGCGCAATTACGTTCCCTTTCTGGCGATTTTGCCCATTGTTATATTTTCTGCGGCGTGTATAATGGGGAAGGATACAAATATTAAAAACGGAGGAAAACAAGATGAAAACCTTTGACCTGCAGCTTGCCTCTATCAACGACGTGAAGCAGTTCGTAAACAAGGCATGCCAGATGCCCTTTGATATAGATATTATCAGTGGGCGCTATGTTATCGACGCAAAGTCGATCATGGGTATTTTCAGCGTGGATCTGTCAAAACCCATTAAAGTAGAGGTGCACGGCACCGACAGCGACGTTGCCGCCTTCCGCGAAAGCGTTGAGGAATTCGTCATCGAGTAGGACGGGACGTCGAGGATGCCGCCGTTAGAATGTCTGTAGGGCGCGACGCCCTCGGCGCGCCATCCGAATTACGGCTTTTCTATGCTCTGGGCGGCCCTTCGGGGCCGCTCTTTTTTTGCGTTGGGGGCGGGCGACGGGGGGCGGTCGCCCCTACTCGATGATTCCGCCGCCGACAACATATTCGCCGTCGTAGAAGACGGCGGACTGTCCGGGGGTTACGGCGCGGACTTTTTTTTCAAAGCGCACATGTACGCGCCCGCCGTCAAGCGGTTCAAGAACGGCGTCCGTCTCGGTCTGGGAATAGCGCGTTTTTGCGCTTACGCGCATCGCCGAACGGGGCTGTTCCAAAGCGACCCAGCGGCAGTCGCGGGCGGTAAGGGACTGCGCGTACAAATGCTCGTCCCGCCCGACGGTAAGCGCGGCCGTTTCCGCGTCCTTCGCGATGACATAGGTCTTTTCGCCAAAACTCACCGGAAGGCCTTTGCGCTGGCCGACGGTGTAGTGTATGATTCCGGCGTGGCTTCCAAGCGCGGCGCCGTTACGGTCAATGACCGGACCCGGTACGGGTTTCACACCCATCTGAGATGTGAGGAATCCGGCGTAATCTCCGTCCGGGACAAAGCAGATGTCCTGGCTGTCCGGCTTTGCGGCAACTTTAAGCCCGGCGCTTTCGGCAAGGGCGCGAACCTCGCCCTTCGTAAGTCCGCCAAGCGGGAACAGGGTACGGGAAAGTATCTCTTGGGGAAGGGCGTACAGCACATAGGTCTGATCCTTCGCGGCGTCGCGCGCCTTTCTAAGCAAAAAGCGCCCGGTTCCGGCGTCGCGCTCTACGCGGGCGTAATGCCCGGTGGCAACACCGTCCAACCCAAGTCCGTCCGCGAAGGCGTGAAGCGCCGGAAACTTAACAAGCCTATTGCAGTCAACGCAGGGGTTTGGCGTAAGGGCGTCTTCGTAAGCGCGGGCGAAGCGCCCCATAACCTCGCGCCGGAAGATATCGCGGCTGTCAATCGCGTGGTGCGCAAAGCCAAGGGTTTTGGCGATATCCGCCGCATCCCGTATGGCGGAAGAGGAGCCGGGCGTATCCGCCAGCGCGAGCGTCGCGCCGGCAACCTCATACCCCTGTTCAAGTAGAATAAGCGCCGCCGCCGCGCTGTCCACCCCGCCGCTCATTGCGACAAGCACTTTACGCATATGGTTAACTTTGCGGGCGGTCAAGTCTGACCGAGTTTTTACCGTAAAAGTTCGCGAGTCCGGCGTTAGTCCAAAGCGCGGGGTCGGTTTGGATATCGTTGAAGAAAAGCGTGCGCGGCTTTACGGAATACGGCGCGAACACCGGGTCTGTAGTGTCAGCGTCCTCCAACACCTCGCGGCGCGCGAGGTATTCGTCGTGATAGCGCGCGGCCCGCCCGCTTGCAAGGTCGGCCGCCGCCGAGGCGCTCGCGAGTTTGTAAAGCGCTCCTTCCCTGTAGAACGACGCGGTAAGAAGCGCGAAAAGAAGCGCGAACGCGCACAGTCCGGGCAGGGCAAGCCGCCGGAAAAGCCCGATAGCGTCCGGCTTGAGGAAATGCCTTGCCGCCCAGCCAGTCCAGTAAAAAGTATTGAAAACGGCAAAGAGAACGAAGAACATGCTGTATACGCCAAGAACGCGCGCGTCGCCCGCGCGGTCAAGGGCATAGAAGCTTGGGCAGGAAAGCGACGAGAAAAGCAGCCAGGAAAGCGCCGTGACCGCCGCAGGAAACCGGAATCGGAAACTTACGGTTCTTGCCGCCTTTACAAAAAAGGGCAGCATAAAAGCCAAGGCAAGCCACAGGAAGGGCGAGGAGTGAAGCCGCGCATAACGCCCGCCGTAATCAAGCGCGTTAAAGACGGCGCTTACCGCCGAGGGCGGCGCGTCCCCCGCCTGCGTCACCGATGAAAGCCGCGCAGCGTTGCCGGGCGCGCTTACAGCAAACGCAAAGGACGCGCAGGAGAACAGCGCCGGGACGCAGACAAGCCGCCAGACCTTGTTTTTCGCGATTGCCAAAGCCAACGTGACAAGAATAAAAATCTCCGCGCCCGCAAGCGCGGTGACGAAGTTCGCGCCCCCGCAGAAAACCGCGGCAAGCGGGCAGAAAACCGCGTAAAAGATCTTAAAAGCCCTGCTTTTCGCGAAGCACAGCCAAACGGTAAGCCCCAGAATTAGAAAAAGAAGCGCCGTAGCGCCCGTATAGGTCGTTGCGGCGGAGTGCCAGTAATACGATTCCGCAGGCGAAGGGACAAACTGAATCACGCATATTGCGCTTGCCGCCGCCAAAAAAAGGCACAGCCAGAAATCCGCCCTAAAAAACTTCCGGAATACGGAAAAGACAAGAAAACCCGCGCAAAGGCAAAGCGGCACAAGCGATATAAAGGGAATAACCCAGTAGTTGTTTACGAAAAACGGCATCGTAAAGGTAATTAACCCGATTGAGTAAAGCCCCGTGAACAACCGGCGGATATTGCCGCTGTACTGCGCGGATGCGCCGATAAGCCGCGTAAGCGAATGGTGTTCGTTCCAGTTTTCATATCCGGCGACGCCGTGGGTATAGTCGTCCGCGCTTGGGACATTGTACCGCGATACTATAAGCAGCGGCATCAGCGCGGCGACTAAGAGTACGCACATAAGAACAGCAAGCCGCTTTACCGTGATAAAAGTGTTCGCGCGCCTGAGTATTTCCACCGTGGCTATGATATTTCGTAGGGACCCAGCACGAATACCCACACGTCGCTTGACGCCTTGAATCCACGGGTCATTACGAAGGTGACGGAATAAAGGTGATTGGGCTTTACCGTGCCGGAGTCAAGAACGCTGCCGTCGGTAAGGTCAATAAGCCCGGCCTGCGAGGCGTCGCTTTTCTTGTACACCGTCGCTTCGCCCGTGCGGAGATAGAAGCTTGTCCCTTCCCCGAAAAGAATGGTCTGGCCGGCCTTCACCTGCACCCGCGCGTAGGTTTGCGCGGCGTCGCCGGAACCGGAAGCGGCCGAGCCAAGGCTTAACTTGACCTCGTCGGCAATCTGCTTAATAAGCTCCTCGGTAATCTGCGCGCCGCCGCCGCTTGCCTGAAGATCGTCAAGCTGACGCTTTGCCTCGGCAATCTTGTCTTGGACAAGCGTGGAGAATTCGGCGTAACGCGTGTCTATAAGCGCGTCAAAATCCTTCATAAGCTCGTCCTCAATTTGGGAGAGATAGGAAAGCCCGACCATGGGGTCATCCTTGCCGCCTACGTCCGCCGCAAGAGAAAGAAGCCCGACCGACAAAAGCGCCACAAGCAAAAACGCCGTCGCCGCGATAACCGCTTTTTTCTGTGCCATATGTATGACCTCCGTTATAAAAGATTGGATAACCCTGTGTAGGGGCGGCGGGCGGCCGCCCGGATGCCGCCCCCCCGCGCGGGGACAGTTAATTAGGTGTGGCGCGCCCTGCAACACGCCCCTTGCCTCCCCCTTTGGGGGAGGTGGCGGCGTAAGCCGCCGGAGAGGGTTTGGGGACGATGGCAATCGTCCCGTTCAATTCCGTCGTTTTATGATTCGGGCGGCAGAACGCCGCCCCTACCACGTCCTGCGAGGGCGGGGCGCGCTGTGTGCGCCCGGACTTACTAATCCATTGCCAGAAACTCATACAGCCGGTGCTTATCGTTCTCGGTAAGTCTTCCGACAGCACCTCTGTTTTTGAAGGCTTCTGCTGGCAGGGTAATCAATGTGCCGGTATCGATGTAGGATTGTTTGTCAAGTCCGGATTGTTCCCAATCGTTGATTTTAAAATACTGAGACTGCACAGCCTCGCTTTTGTTATCGTATTTCGATGTTATTTTGTATATGTCGACCGTGCTTTCGCCGAGAATAAACGCCAAAACAGGGCGGTTCTTGCCGCCGCCGTCCCATGACAAAAAGGCAATAAAGACGTCGAAGGGTTTCATCACCCGTTTACCGCCCAATCGTAAATATCCGGGTGCTTATCCTTATCAATAATCACATTTCCGTTTTCGTCCGCGGGAAGCGTGACGCGTTTCGGATTCCGCTTTAAAGCGGCCGCGATAATTTCCTCTTCCAAAGACAGCGTTACTGTCGGTTGAAACGGTAAACGGCGTTCCGCGATAATTTGCCGGTAAAACATATTGATTGCCGTCGTCTGGTCAAGCCCCATACGCGCCAGCAGTTGTGAAGCCATTTCTTTAACGTCGGAATCGATCTTTATGTTTACATTTGCTTTCGCGCGCTCCATATCGGCCACCTCAAGGATAGCATATCATTATATAACGACGTTGTCAACATAATCACAGCCATGTGTCGTGCCGAAAGCAAAAAACCGTTATGAAAAACTGGACGTATCCGCATTATGTAGGGGCGGCGTTCTGCCGCCCGCGTGCCGCACCACCGCGCGGTGAAATTTATTTAGGGGCGGCGCGCCGGGGGCGTCGCGCCCTAAAACACGCCCCTTGCCTCCCCCTTTGGGGGAGGTGGCGGCGTAAGCCGCCGGAGAGGGTTTTGGGGACGATGGCAATAGTCCCTGCGGTCAAAACACCCGCCGTCTGCGGACGGCACCCTCTTTTCTAAAGAGGGTATGGGGTGGCGGTGTACCAATCCCCTTGCCCTCTTTCGAAAAAGAGGGTGACCCCGCAGGGCCGGGAGTTTTTCCTCGCAGGGGCGGCAGAACGCCGCCCCTACCACGTCCTGCGAGGGTCTACCTAAGCCCGAAGCTTACCTCCAAGGCGCTGTCAACCCGTTGCATAAGGCGGGGTTCAAGCGCGCCCATGCGCTCTTTAAGGCGTTTTTTGTCGATGGTGCGCACCTGCTCGAGCAGGATGACGGAGTCGCGGCTTAAACCGTAGGTACGGGCAGAAAGCTCAATGTGTGTAGGCAGACGGGCCTTTCCTGTCTGGGATGTAATCGCCGCGGCGATTACCGTGGGGCTGTGGCGGTTTCCCACATTGTTCTGCACAATCAGCACGGGGCGGACGCCGCCCTGTTCGCTGCCCACGACCGGGCTTAAATCCGCGTAATAGATGTCGCCGCGCTTAACGGGCGTATCCTCGGCCTGCGGACATACTTCCGCGCCAAACCTGACAATGCCGGCTTCCATGTACGGTCACCTCTTTTGGGGATTTTTGCGCCAAGCCGCGCCGCTTTTCCGCGCCGCTTAACACAATCATTTTCCCACAAAAGGGGGGCGTTTATACATATAGTTACCTCTAAAAACCCCCGCTCCGGCTTGCGATACCGCGGCATAGCCGCCTGTTCGCAAGCGCTGCGCTCGTTTTGGTTCGGCTGTGCCAAACCAAAACACGGGTTTTTAGAGCGCCTGATATATACGCGGTACGCGCGCGCTTACCGCGCACAGAAGCTCGTAACTGATCGTCCCCGCAAGATTGGCAAGTTCGTCCAAAGACGGGGCGTTTTCACCCGCGCCGAACAGAAGCGCCGTGTCGCCCGCCGTAACCTCCGGCACGTCGGTGACGTCGGCCATAAGCATGTCCATGCAGACTTTTCCCACAACGGCGCACCTGCGCCCGTGAAGCAGCACATGCCCCTTCCCGGAAAGGGCGCGGCGGTATCCGTCCGCGTAACCGCAGCATATCACCGCGATGCGGCTGTCGCGCGGCGCTTTATAGGCGCGCCCGTAGCTTACCGTTTCGCCGGCCCGCAAATCGCGTACCATCGCCACATTCGCCCAAAGCGACATGACGGGGATAAGCTTTACCGGAATCGCGGCGAAGCCGGACGGCGCGTAGCCGTAAAGCGCGATGCCCGCGCGAACCATATTGCCGGGAACTTCCTTATTATAATGTAACACAGCGCCGCTGTTTGCGCAATGGGTAAACGTAAAACTATGCCCGCGCCGTTCCAGTAAACCGAGGACGCGGTTGTACTTTTGAATCTGCTCGTCCATAAACGGCTCGCCCGGAAGGTCGGACGCCGCGAAATGCGTGAAAAGACCCTCGGCGCGCAAATTGGGAAGCGCAAGCGCCGCGGCAAGGTCGTCCTCGCCGCCGAACCCAAGGCGCGCCATGCCCGTATCAAGCTTCATATGCACACCGGGCGTAACGCCCGCGGCGGCGGCCGCCTGGGACAGCCGGGCGGCGTGTTCGTAAGACGCGCAGGTAAGCGTGATGTTTTCGCGGCACAGCCGGGGAGCAAGCTGTGGCGCGGTGTGACCCAGAATCAGAATCGGCGCGGCAATCCCCGCTTCCCGCAGGGAAAGCCCCTCGTCCGCCGTAGCCACGGCAAGCCAGTCCGCACCCGCCGCGCAAAGGCGTTTCGCCGCCGGAACCGCGCCGTGTCCGTAGGCGTCCGCCTTGACCGACGCCATAACGGCGCGTCCGGACAGGGCTTTAAGCGCGCGGAAGTTATGCTCCAGCGCGCTTAAATCTATTTCCGCGTAAACGCGTTCGCGCAATAAAACCACCTCGGTTGCAGTGTTGGGGCGGCCATGTCAATTGATAATGAACAATTGACAATTGACAATTGACAATTATGATTGGCGGCGGAACGCCGCCCCTACGGCGAAACGGAGAAATCCGATATGCTTAGTCTGGCGACCAAGGCACCGTCCGCGATAAGTTCGCATTGGATCGGCGCGTTGTCCTTTGAAAACCACGCGTTCACCTCGGTGTTGTCCTTCGCGAAGGTCATCCTGTGGCACTGCGCGCCGTCAAGCGTCTCGGCGCTTTGGCTTGTAACATAGCCCGCGCCCCACTGTGAAAGCATAAACGGTATGATTTCAAGGGGCGACAGCCCCGTCCCCGGAAGCTGCCCCGTTTCAAGGATAAACGAGTCGTACTCAAGCGTGACCGAACCCGGTTTAAGCGTCGCGGCGACGCCGCGCAGGTATTCCGGCGACGTTACCGCGACGCGGATTTCCCCGCCGTTAAACGCGCAGTCAAGCCCGAAGTCTATTACGCGGTCGCCGTAGTCCGTGCGCAGCGTGCCGCCGAAGGAAAACTTCTGAAGATCCGCGAAATAGTCTTGTATCTTCTCGCCGCGCCCGGCGTTCTCCTTCGTCCGGCATCCCGGAAGCAAAAACAAAACCGAAAGCAGTATGGCCGTAATCCGACGCATGGCAAAAGCCCCCTTACAGGCCTATACTATGCGCAAACGCGGCCAAGCTAGAACTTGGCCTTCCCGGGGTCAAACAGCACGCAGGCGGCGGCGGTGCGCGCCGTATGCGTTATGCTGACGGACACTCCCGGAATATCGAAATACGGCGTCCCCGAATCTTCGTGCCTGATTTCATGCGCGCGCAGAACGGCGATAAGGCCGACTCCGGCCGCTTTCGCAAGCGCCTCTTTCGCGCAGAAGATTCCGGCGGCGGTTTGCGCCGCGCTTCCCCCCCGGCTTTGGATATACTCGCGCTCGGACGCGCTGAACGCGCGGCGCATAAAAGCCGCGTTTTCAAGAAGCCGCTCCATGCGCTCTGTCTCAAGAAGGTCAAGCCCGATTCTCATTCGTCGCGGTATTTTCTGCGCAGAAGGCCTTTAAGCGACTCCCGCATGGCGTCGTTCGGCTGGAATATAAGAAGCGTTCGCGCGCCGTCCTTCGCACTGAACACGGCGAAATAGCGCCCCGGAGCATTAGGGGACGAGGAGAAGTCCTGACGCACCTTGATTGTCTGCGACTCCATCTCCCGCGCGTACGCATCGCTCGCGGGGGCCATTATCTCAAAGCCGCGGCAGTCCACGCTTAAAAGCCGCCTGCGCTTTAATCTGCCCGCGATTACGTCAATGTCAAGCTCGCCGTTGGTAAGGATATACTCATACTCGCGCCCAAGGCGCTTTATAAGGGTAACAAGCCCCCATATCCCGGCCGCCGAGGCCGGGGTGACGACGAACACCATCCCGGGCATTAAAAAAAACACGGAAATAACGGTAAGCACAAGCAAGGCGCAGGCGAACATAAGCCCCGCGCGCTTAAGCGTTTCGGGTCTGTCGCTTTCCTTCTTGACCATATGCTCGATAAAAACGTCCGACATAGTAAGTTCCTCTTCACGCCGAAAAACATAGTGCGGGCATTATACCATAGGCGCAACGCGCCGGTTCGCGAACGCGAAATGGTATATCTTTAGAGGATAATATCCCTTGCGGGGATATTATAGCACGCCTTGCGGCGCTGTACAAGCGGTAAGGCATGGCAAACCACGGCTGACTGAATGCAGGGGCGGAAAGTCAGGGAAACGGCGGGATTGACAATTCTCCGGCGGGTATAATATAATGGACGTCAAGCAAATTGGGAGGTAATAAGTGAATGGGCCGAGTTTTTAACTTTTCCGCCGGGCCGGCGATGATGCCCGAAACCGTGCTAAAGCGCGCGGCGGCGGAGATAACGGATTACGGCGCAAGCGGCATGTCCGTTATGGAAATGAGCCACCGCAGCAAAGTTTTTGACGCGATCATAACGCAGACCGAGGCGTCCCTGCGCGAGGTTATGTCAATCCCGGAGGAGTATAAGGTGCTTTTCCTGCAGGGCGGCGCGACGCTTCAGTTCGCTATGGCCGCGATGAACCTTATCGGGAAAACCGGAAAAGCAGACTACGCCGTTACGGGGCAGTTCTCCGGCAACGCGTTCAAAGAGGGGAAAAAGTTCGGCGCGGCCCGGGCGCTTGTAGATACCTCGGACATTACATTCAGCAAAATCCCACAGCAAAGCGAACTTGCGGTTGACCCGGAAGCCTCGTATGTGCATTACTGCATGAACAACACCATCTTTGGCACAAAGTGGCCCTATATCCCCGAAACGGGCGGCGTGCCGCTTGTGTGCGATATATCCTCCTGCATATTGTCCGAGCCTGTTGACGTGTCGCGCTTCGGGCTTCTCTACGCTGGCGCGCAGAAGAACATGGGGCCGGCGGGGCTTGCCGTTGTCATTCTGCGCGAGGATGTCCTCCACCCCATAAGCCCGCTGCCGACATATCTTGACTATGCCGCGCAGATTAAGGCGCAAAGCATGTACAACACCCCGCCCACCTATGGCATTTACCTGCTTGGGCTTGTGCTTGACTGGGTAAAGGAAATGGGCGGGCTTGACGCGATGAAGGTCTATAACGAGAAGAAGGCGAAGGTTGTTTACGACGCGCTTGACGACTCCAAACTCTTCACCTCCAAGGTCGATAAACAAAGCCGCTCGATGATGAACGTGGTGTTCACCACAAACGACGCGGACAAGGACGCCGCCTTTATAAAGGGCGCGGCCGCGCGCGGGCTTGTAACGCTTGCCGGACACCGCCTTGTCGGCGGTATGCGCGCGTCGATCTATAACGCCATGCCTATGGAGGGCGTGGAGAAACTCGCGCAGTATATGAACGAGTTTGAAAAGGAGAACTAACGGATGTACACAGTCAAAACGCTTAACAAAATCGCGGCAGTCGGCCTTCTGAAACTCCCCGGCGAGCATTTCCGTATAGACGGCGAAGCCACAAACCCCGACGCGATAATCCTTAGAAGCGCTTCTATGCACGAAATGGAGCTTCCAAGCAGTCTGCTTTGCGTCGGGCGCGCGGGCGCGGGCGTGAACAACATACCGGTTGATAAATGCAGCGACAAGGCCATAGTGGTATTCAACACCCCCGGCGCGAACGCCAACGCCGTGCGCGAGCTTACGCTTTGCGGGCTGTTCCTTGCCTCGCGCGATATAATCGGCGGCGTGGAGTGGGCAAAGACGCTTACCGGCGACGACGTGGCCAAGCAGGTCGAGAAAGGCAAAGGACAGTTTGTCGGCCCGGAGATACAGGGCAAGACGCTTGGCGTAATCGGGCTTGGCGCAATCGGCGTGGGCGTTGCCAACGCGGCGCACCATATCGGCATGGACGTGCTTGGCTTTGACCCGTACATCTCCGTTGACTCGGCGTGGGTGCTTTCGCGCAATGTGCGCCGCGCCAAGGACATACGCCAAATCTTTGCCGAAAGCGACTATCTGACCCTTCACGTCCCGGCAAGCGAAAGCACCAAAAAAGACCTTGCGGACATGCTTGGCAACGTGCGTCCCGGCGTGCGGATACTGAACTTCGCGCGGGGCGAACTGCTTAACACGGACGAGCTGTTAAGGGCGCTTGACGACGGCACGGTCGCGCGCTATATAACGGACTTCCCCGACGAGCGCCTTGCCCGCCACCCGAAGGTGGTACCCATCCCCCACCTTGGCGCGTCCACCCCGGAAAGCGAGGATAACTGCGCCGTCATGGCCTGTGACGAGGTGCGCGAGTACCTTATGTACGGCACGATAAGGAACGCCGTGAACATGCCCGACACAAGTCTGCCGTATCTGCCCGGATACCGCCTGTGCGTGGCGCACAGAAACATTCCGAACATGCTGTCCACCGCCTCGGCAGTCCTTGGCGACGCGGGGCTTAACATCGAAAGCATGCTTTCTAAGTCCAAAAAGGACTATGCCTATACGCTTATGGACATAAGCGACCTTCCAAAGAAGGCCATTATCCAAAACCTTGAAAGCCGCGACGGCATTTTGCGCGTCCGAGTGCTTAAACTTCCATAATATAATTGTTAAAATTATGGGCATGTTGAAAATTGCCCGCTCCGGCTTGCAATACCGCGCCACAGGCGCCTGTTCGCAAGCGCTTCGCTCGTTCGCCCTGCGGGCGAACACGCAATTTTCAACACTTCGCTTATAGAGGGCGCGCGTTGCGCGCCCTCTATTCACAGACTGGGGGTATTTCCATTCCTGTACGTTTTCTGCTTATCTACCCGGACTTTCTGGAGGAAACAAAGCATCTGCGCAATATTCCGGGCAACTACAGCGAGGGGCTTGCCTCGATTTCAGCGGTGCTGAAGGCGGCGGGACACTCTGTTTCGCTGTACCACCAGACCTTTATGCCGGACAGGGAAGAGTTCCTTTCCGCCGTGCGCGGCTTTGCCCCGGACATTATCGGATTCTCCATGCGAACGACCGTTATGCCCTTTGTCGCGGAGATGGCCGCGTGGCTTGACGGCGAGATGCCGGACATACCCGTTATGGCCGGGGGTTATCACCCGACCCTTGTCCCGGAGATATGCCTTGCGCTTCGCGGCGTGGACGCGGTCTGCATCGGCGAGGGCGAATACCCCCTGCGCGAGCTTGCGGACGCGTGGGCCGAAACAAAAACGCTTAAAACGGACATCGAAAGCTTTTACTTTAAGCTTCCGAACGGGGACATAGTTAAAAACCCCGTGCGCCCGCTTATCGAAGAGCTGGACGAGCTTCCCTTCCCCGACATTGACCTTTTTGACTTTAAGAATCTGCGCACCGGGCGGATAAACACGGCGATGGTCATGGTGTCGCGCGGGTGTCTTTTCTCGTGTACCTACTGCGGCAACTCGCAGTTCCGCAACGTGTACCCCAACCGAAAAAAATACGCGCGCTTCCGCTCGCCGGAAAACGCGCTTAAAGTCGTGACGCGGATTTTGGAAAAGGACTCGGACGTCAAATTCCTTGAATTCCGCGACGCGATATTCAACATGTACCCGGACTGGTTTTACGAGTTTATGCCGCTTTATACAAAGCATGTACGCCTTCCCTTCAACTGCAATCTGCGCTTCGACTGTCTGGACGAGCGCATGGTGCGCACGCTTGCCGAGGGCGGGTGCTATATGATTGACATCGGCCTTGAAAGCGGGAACGAGGCGTTCCGCACAAAATATCTGCACCGCACCATGAAGAACGACCATATGATTGAGGTGTCGCACTGGCTGCGCCAGGCGAAGATCACCACCTGCACCTATAATATCGTCGGCCTTCCGCACGAGACGCTTTCCCTCGCGCTTGAGACGGTGAAGCTTAACGCGCGTATGGACGTTGACAAGGTTATCGCAAACATATTTTACCCCTATCCGGCCACCCAGCTTGAAAAGACGGCGCGCGACGCGGGCTTCCTTGACGCGTCCGTCGACCCGAACGATATGGTTCAGCTTCGCCAGCCGCAGTTTTCGCGGGACGACGTGCTTTATATCAGCTATCGCTTCCATAAGCTTATGCGCAAGTACAGGCGTATCTTCGCCTTGCCTGACAAGCGGAAGGCCGCGCGCAGAGAGGCGGGGCTTGACAGGCGCGTGCTGCGCCGCGCGCACCCGCGCGCCCTTATCTGGCGCTGGGATCGCTTCCGCGACCAGACCATGCGGCGCGTAAAGCGCGCCGGAGCCAAGCTTATGCCGAAGCTTTACCTATGGCTTCGCAACTCGCGGCACAGGGGTTTGAAAAAGTGAGCCTTAGTATGCCCTCCCTTGGGCAGGGCGGGTGGACGCTTGGCGACGACCCGTCGCGGGCGGAGGAGGAAATTAGGGCGCTGCGCCTTGGCGTAAGCCTTGGCATGAACCTTATCGACACCGCCGAAATGTACGGAAGCGGTCGCTCGGAAGAGCTTATACGCCGCGCGCTGCGCGGCGTGCCGCGCAAAGAGTATCAGCTTGTGTCAAAGGTTCTTCCCCAAAACGCGGGCGAGGGGCGTATCTTTCAAAGCTGTGAACAAAGCCTGCGGCGGCTTGGCACGGACTGCCTTGACCTTTACCTGCTGCACTGGCGCGGTCCGGTATCGCTTCAGGAAACCGTGTGCTGCATGGAAGGGCTTAAACGCGCGGGGAAAATCCGCTTCTGGGGCGTTTCCAACTTTGACACGCCGGATATGGAAGAGCTTTGGGCTGTCCCCGGCGGGGAGAACTGCGCGGCAAATCAGGTTATGTACCACCTTGGCTCGCGCGGGATAGAGTTTGACCTTCTGCCTTGGCTTGCCGCGCACGGTGTGGCCGCCATGGCCTACTGCCCGCTTGCCCAAGGGGGAAGGCTTGCGCGCATGAGGCAGAACCTTGTCTCCGACCCCGCGCTTTTGCGCGTCGCGGCGAAATACGGCGTCACGACCGCGCAGATACTTCTCGCGTTCGTATTGCGGCAGAAGAACATAACCGCCGTACCCAAGGCGGGAACGGCGGCGCATGTCCGCGAAAACGCGGCGTCCTGCGCTTTGCGCATAGACGCGCCGGACTGGGGCGAAATAGACGCGGTGTTCCCGCCCCCGGCGCATAAGATGCACCTTGACATAGAGTAGCGGCATGTGAGAAATCGGGCATTCGTTAACGGACTACGAGCGCGGCGACGCAGTGTAAAGGCGCAGCCGCCGCGGCGGCAACGCTTTGTTGTGCCGTGCTGATTTATGATAAGCGCCCGCAGGCGTCAATCTATTGTCAAAAAGAACGCGCAGCTTATAACGGCGAAGGCGGCGGCCAAGGTGAAGCAGGGGACTCGCAAGGCGCGCCACAGCCGGGGGTTAGAGGTTTTTATGCGGTCGCCCCCAAGGGCAAGTATGCCCGCCCCGGCGACAAGCGCCGGGATCGCCGAGCGGAAGTCCATAGCCGGTATATATGGCATGGCGATATTATATCCAATGTAAAACAGCATATTTACCGCCCAGATGCAGGAAAGAAAGAAAGCCGCGCCGCGCTGTCTGGAATAGGCTTTTTCCGCAGCGATACCCACGCCGCGCCTTTTCCTTGCGGCGCAGAAGAACGCGGCGGCGGACAGCGCTATAATCGCGAGGTTGACGCAGAAGAACACCAACGCCAGCGCGTTCACGCCGCCGAACGTAAACTCGCCGAAAAGCGAGCTTTTAAGTATGTGCATGGGAATATTGCTGTCGGTTTCGGGGCGCATGGACGTATACGGAAGCGTTCCTAACTGCTGCGGAAGATTGCCGAACAGACGCTGCGCGAAACTGTAATCCCCGACATACATGACCGCCCCCGACGGCTGTGTAAAGCCGGGCGACACGCCGAAGCGAATCCAAGAAAACAGAACAGGCCAAAGCCCAAGCGGCACGCATACCGTCAAGAGTACGGAAAGCCGCCGGAGAAGCGGGGCAAGCCCTTCCGCCGACTTAATGCCGCGAAGCTTCATAATTATAAAAACGGCGGCTACGGGCAGAATTTGGACTGTTGAAAGCTTTGTTAGTATCCCAAGCCCGACAGAAAGCGCAAGCAGCGCCGTATTGACCCAAGAGGGTTTTTGATACCACTGAAGGGCAAGCAGAACGGCGGCAAGCATGAAAAACACCGCAAGGTTTTCGTTGCTTATGCTGCCGGACAGGATTATAAGCGACGGGTGGAAGCATAGAAGAGCCATGCCCGCCGCCAGCGGCCCGCCGCGCAATCCCAGACACGAGAAAAGGCGGCGGCAAACAACCAGCGTCATTCCGGAAACAGCCGCCCCGAACCACTGAAGCGACTCCAGCGCCGAAAAAAGGCTTCGGCCCATTGTCCCGGTAAGAAAGCCGATTATCTTGCCGCCGATAAGATAGTAAAACGGCGGGTGATGAGACTGCCAAAATGCTTCTTGAATCGGAGACCAATTTTCTATATAATGTGCGAGATAACGCGCGTGGCCGGAGATAAATTCCCCCGACGAGGGATTCCACTGCCCAAGGTCGTGCTGGCGCAGGGCGTACCCGGTGTAATGCCCGTAACCGACGCGCACAATAACGCCAAGGATTATTAAAAGCGTGACAAGCGCGCCGGCGGAGCGTCCCCTGCCGAAAACGCACATAACGACCCAGCAAAGTACGGCGGTAAGCATCGCCACGGCGGTAAGCCGTTGGGTGTCGGTGGTATCAAAGGCGCTTTCCGGCGGGACAAGCAAAAGGACAAGCCCAAGCAGAATAAACGCAAGATACGGCGCGGCGCGGCGGATTCCCGCCGGAGTCTGCACTGCGTCCATGAACCTGTGCGCCCCTCTCGTTAACGGCGCTTTGCGCCAAGTGTCACTAAATTATACCACGCCGCACAGATATGCGCAATCGCGCGTTTTCAAAGGAGTTACGCATGATAAGAAAGTCTTTAAAAAATGTTTTTTTCGCGGGCGCAATGGCGCTTTGCATATTCGCGCTTCTTGCCGGGTGCGCCGAGCGCGCGGAACCGGGCGTCCCTGACCCCGTGAAGTGGGCGCAAATCGTCGAAAGCGGTCAGATCCTTAACGCAAGGGTACTCTCGTTTGAAGTGTCGTATAGCGGCGAAAACGAGAGCGGCGACAAGACCACGCTGTTCACCGCCGAAATCACAAGCGGCGAGGCAAAAGGCACAAAGGTATCCGGGCGGATTGTCGAACTGGGTCATCTTAACTATAAGGTCGCCCCGCTTCGCGTCGGAAGCCGCATTTTTGTCAGGCCGGATATTGGCGAAGACGGCATGCCTATGTGCGGATTTGAGGACTATGACCGCACTTGGGGACTTATATTTATTGTTGTGCTTTTTGCCGTAATTCTGTGCATTATCGGCGGCATGAAAGGGTTTCGTTCGCTTGTGGCGCTTATCGTCACCTGCCTTGGCCTTGCGCTTATCTTTATCCCGATGGTTCGCGCGGGGCAAAGCCCTGTCGGCGCGTCGCTTTTGGTATGCACCCTTGTAACGATAGCAACGCTACTTATTATCGGCGGCGTCGGGGTAAAGACTATCTCGTCGCTTCTCGGTATTATGACCGGTGTTTTCACGGCGGGCGTCCTTGTGGCTATTATGCAAAGCGTTATGCGCCTGACCGGACTTATTGACGAACATGCGCAGATGCTTAGCGTAGAAGGGCTTGACATGAACGGCTTGATGTTCGCGGCAATACTTATCGGCGCGTTGGGCGCGGCGATGGACGTGGCGGTCTCGCTTTCCTCGGCGCTTGAAGAGCTTAATATAAAAACGGGCATGAACGGGCTTGAACTTGTGCGTTCTGGCATGAAAATCGGGCGCGACATGATGGGAACCATGACGAATACGCTTGTCCTTGCCTATGTCGGCGGTTCGCTTCATCTGGTGATGCTGCTGGCGACCGATCTAAGACAGTTTGGGTATATCATAAGCTGGGAACTTCTCGCGACCGAGATTCTGCGCGCCATTGCGGGAAGCATCGGACTTATTGTCATCGTCCCCGCCACAAGCGTAATTTCCGCCCTGCTGTACCGGCGCAAGTCCGGCGTAAGCAATCCGTTCTCATAAAGCGCATGACACCTGTCGCGGGCATAATTGCCGAGTATAACCCCCTGCACGCCGGACACGCGTACCATATCGCGCAAACGCGCGCGGCGCTTGGCGGCGACTGCCGCATTGTCGCGGTGATAAGCGGTCACGCCGTTCAGCGGGGGGAGTTTCCGATAATGACGAAATTCGCGCGAACTGAGGCGGCGCTTCTGGCCGGAGCGGATCTCGTTTTTGAACTTCCGCTTGCAAAAAGCCTTGCCGGTGCGGAGCGCTTCGCGCGCGCCGGAGTTTCTGTGCTGCGAAGCCTTGGCGTCATAACGCACCTAAGCTTCGGTTCGGAGTGCGGCGACATAGACATTCTTCGCGGGGCGGCGGACAAGACCCCGGAGGTGTACCCTAAGGATAAGTCGCTGGCTTACGCATACCCCGAAATGTACCCGGAACTCCGCGGACTGTTCACGCCGAACAATATCCTTGGCATCGAGTATTTGCGGGCGCTTGGCGGCGACTGTTCCATAACGCCGCTTACCGTAAGGCGTTCGGGCGGCGGCCATGACGGCGAAAGCGGCTGCGCGTCCGCCATACGCAGGAAGCTTTTAAACGGCGTAATGCCGGATGAAAGCGAAATGCCCGGCTTTTCTTTAAAAATCCTTCAACGCGAAATAAAGGCGGGGCGCGCGCCGATAAAGCTTGACGAAAAGGCGCTTCTTTCGCGTCTGCGCCGCCTTGCGAAGGAAGATTTCGCGAATCTGCCGGAAGTGAACGGCGGGCTTCACGAACGCCTTTACGCAAGCGCGCGCAAGGCCGGAAGCTGGCAGGAGCTTATCGCGCTTGCCAAAACGCGGCGCTTCACCGCCGCACGGCTGCGCCGCGCGTTTATGTGCGCTTTTCTGGGCGTGACCGAGCGGGACGCGTTGACGCCGCCGCACACGCGTCTGCTTGGGATTGGCTGCGGCGGGACGGAACTGCTTGGCCGGGTGACGTCTCCCGTGATTTCCCGCGCCGCCGCGCACCAAGACGCCTTGGCGCTTGAAAGCCGCGCCACGGATCAGCTTGCGCTGTGTATGCCCCGTCCGATTCCGTCGGGTCTTGAATACACCGCCGGTATCGTGCGCCTTGAGTAGACGCGTAAAAACGATTGCGGGTCGCAATCGTTTTTACGCGTCAGCCGCAAAATACATGTCTGCCGATAGAGGTGAGAATCGGGCGGCTTCGTATCCACTTGTTCGTGGCGGTGGAGGGGTTATAGTAATAAATCGCGCCGCCAGTGGGATCCCAGCCGTTAAGCGCGTCTTTGGCGGCCTTGCGCGCGGTGTCGTTGACGGTGACGGAACTCCACTGGCCGTCGTCAAGACAGGTGAACGCACCGTTTTGGTATATGACGCCCGAAATACTGCCGGGGAACGACGGATGCCGGATGCGGTTAAGAACCACCGCGCCCACCGAGACTTGTCCGGTATAGGGTTCTCCCCGCGCCTCCGCCGTGATAAGCCGCGCCAAAAGCTCGGTGTCGTTGTTAAGCGCCGATGACGCCGGGGTTGCCGAGGAGTCACGAATGCCCAGTGCGGCAAGCGTCGCCTTCCCGGTTATCCCGTCGACCGCCAGCTTGTTTTTCTGCTGAAACCATTTCACGGCCGCCACGGTCTTGGAACCGTATATGCCGTCAACGCCGCCGCTGTAATAACCCCAGTCTTTAAGACGCTGCTGTATCTCCTTTACCGTGCTTCCGGCAGAACCCTGTCTGTACACGGCGGCTTCGGCGCTTAAAGGACCCATCACAAGGATATAAACAAGGATATTGACTGCAAAAACAACGGCCACGGCAAGGCCGAGCTTGCGCTTACTAGTCATAAGGCTTCTCCTTTTGCTAAGGCGTTAGGTGTCTTTAGTAGTGTATGCCGCGTTGGACAAATTATTATTCAGACGCTCTAAAAACCCGTGTTTTTGTTCGGCTTCGCCGAACAAAAACGAGCGCAGCGCTTGCGAACAGGCGGCTGTGCCGCGGCATCGCAAGCCGGAGCGGGGGTTTTTAGAGGTGACTAATTGCCAAGAATTGCCGCGAAAAACCCGCCCCCTGAAGGGCGGGTCAGAGCGCAGACTTGCTAAAGGGGCGGGCTATCCGCCGAACACATCGCGTATAATTTCCCTTGTTTTTTCCGTATCGGCAATCTGATAGGATCTGCCGCCAATCATCGCGTCGGTTGTCGGGATTGTATGGGCGGTTATGTCGCTTTGCGTATCTATAGAGCGAAGCTCCAAGGCGAACGCCGCAAGATTCCCAAGGGTTAAATTCGTGTCAAGGTTGTTTTTATCGTTTATTATATTTACAAACTGCGGCAGATCGGTAATGTTCTCTATCGTAAGGGCCTGCTTGGCGTATGCCTTGATAAAGTTCTGCTGCGTGTTTATTCTGCCTAAATCGCCGTAAGAATCCCTGTAGCGCAGCATAAGAACCGCGTCCTCGCCCGTAAGGTGCGTCATTCCCTTTCTGAAATGTATCGAGAGATCCTGCGTGGGGTCGTCATAGTTCATGTTGACGGGAATTTCAAAGTCAATTCCGCCGATAAGGTCAACCAGGTCGGCAATGCACTGCGAATTCATTACCACATAATAGTGCGGCTCGAAACCGATAAGCTCGGATAATTCCTTCTTCATCCCGTCGATGCCGTTTGCGGCGTAGGCGACGTTGATTTTCTTGTTGTCGCGGTTTGCCGACTCCACACGCGTATCACGCGGTATGTTGACAATGTCCACGGTTTTGTCCGTGCAGTTCACGTTCGCCACAATAAGCGAGTCCGTAAGCCGCTGCTTATCCCTTACCGCGAATAGTATCTGGTATATCTTCTCCGGTTCGGGCGTTAATGTCGGCGGGATTTGCGTAGGATCGGCAGACGTCGTCGGGGAAGGCGTATTTGAGGACAGCGGCGGCGGGTCGGGGAAGTTATATGTCGGCTGCGGCTGAACCGGGGGCAGTGAAACATAGGTGATAAGCCATATAATAAAGGCAATAAGCCCCGCCCCCGCAAGAGAGCAGGACGCGATGATAATGTTCCGTTTGGTAAGAAGCGCGAAAACTCTTGACGGGGCGGAGCGCTTTCCCCTTAACTTCATCAAGTCCTCTCCCTTCCCGCGCATGTCGAGGTTTCTTATTGTACGCAATATGTAAAGGTTATCACAGTTTCCGCGTTATGTCAACAATAAAATTGGCAAAAACCGCTAAAATACGAGAAAAATATCAAAACGGCAAGACAGGCGCGTTTGTATGAATCACACTCTAAAAGCAAAGACTAGCCGCATCCTGTTTATAAAGGACGCGGCTTTTTTATGTATCAGAAACGCACAGACCTTGCCACAGAGGCGCGGGAGCTTTGGAATGAGAGCGCCGCCGAGAAGACGGTTCTAAGCGGCGTAATCGCGCGCGAGTACATGCGCGAAAGCTGCCGAGTCACGCACATACAAATCACGGACGAGCAGGGCGCAAAGGCGCTTCACAAGCCCGTCGGGAACTATATCACGGTCGAGCTTGGAAGCCTTGGCGAGCAGGGGGGCTTCTCGGACGCGGTGGAGGCGGCGGCGGCGGAGCTTATGCCGCTGCTCGCCCCGGCGGAGGGTGGGCATGTATTGGTCGCGGGTCTTGGCAACCGCGCAATAACGCCGGACGCCATTGGCCCGGCGGCAATCGGGCAGATCCTTGTCACGCGCCATTTGATTGACCACCTGCCCGACATGTTCGGGAATCTGCGCCCGGTTTCGGCGCTGTCAACCGGCGTTCTTGGCACGACGGGCATGGAGAGCGCGGAGATAATACGCGGCGTCGTAGACCGCACAAAGCCCGCGATGGTCATCCTTATCGACGCGCTTGCCTCGCGCAGCCTGTCGCGCCTTTGCACAACGATTCAGCTTGCGGATACGGGCATCACGCCCGGCTCCGGCGTGGGCAACTCGCGCGCCGCGCTTAACCGCGAAAGCCTTGGCGTACCCGTTATCGCCCTTGGCGTACCCACTGTGGTAGAGGCCGCGACCCTGCTTGCGGACCTGTCCGACGAGGCGGGGCTGCCCGCGCCGGACGAAGAGTTGCTTAAAGGCTTTACGGGCAACCTTATCGTAACGCCGAAGGACATAGACAAAAACATCGCGGAAATCGCCCGCGTAAGCGCGTTCGCCGCGAACCGCGCCCTGCACCCCACGCTTACGCAGGAGGAAATAGCGGCTTATCTCGCGTGAGCGCGTTTGCGCTGAGGCGCGCCGCGACGGCGTCAATCGCGGCAAGGGCGTTTTCGTCGCGTTCGGCGGGCAGGGTGTCGGTGCGCAGGGAAAGCACGGTGTTCGCGCTGTCAAGTGATGCGTTCATATACCTGAACATACACTTCGCCGTGTCTATCGCCGCCCCCGGACTCCCGTCGCCCCCGGCGGCGAGGATAAGCACGCCGGTCTTCTCCCGCGGCACAAAGGGGTCGCGCAAAAAGCGCCTTGCGGCATAGTATGCCTGAAAGCGGCTTCCCAGATTTATAAGCGGCCCCGTAAGGCCGGACATATAGACGGGCGAGGCAATAACGACGGCGCTGTAATCGTCGGCGTAAACCCCGCGCATGGCGTCGTCTGTGACACAGCCCCTTCGCTTCCAGCATTCGCGGCAGTCCACGCACGGCGCGATACCGCCGTAATACGCGGAAATCTCCGTAACCTCCCCGCGAAGCCCCCGCCTAAGCCGCGCCAAAAGCGCCGCCGTATCCCCCGACCGTCGCGGCGAACCGTTAAGAATAAGGGTTTTCATATAAAACCGCCTTTGATTCCGTTATGACGCCCGCTGCCACAGCAGCCTTCGCGGTCTTTATTGTACGGTATAAGGCGAAACTTGTCAAAGGGGACGCCGTGCAGCCGCGTCTGCCGCCCCTCACACAAAATTTCGGCGGAACGCTTGCCATAGCCGAACAGCCGTGTTATAATCTCTTGGCGCTTATTTAAGGGGCGCGAATTCACACGCGAAGGGACGGGGCGCGCCGATGCCGGAAACGGTGGCGCGAGCCGGGGGAGCTTCGCGGCGGATGAATCAATTTAAGGGGGCTTAAAGCCCCAAGGAAAAGGAGAGGAAAATCATGGGTGTTGTTTCAATGAAACAACTGCTCGAGGCCGGCGTCCACTTCGGCCACCAAACACGCAGGTGGAATCCCAAGATGCAGCAGTATATCTTCACCGAGCGCAACGGCATCTATATCATCGACCTTCAAAAGACCGTGCGCAAGCTTGAGGAAGCCTACACGTTCATCAAGGACTGCTCGCAGGGCGGCGAGACGCTTTTGTTCGTCGGCACGAAGAAACAGGCGCAGGACGCCATCCGCGAAGAGGCGCAGCGCGTCGGCATGTTCTTCGTGAACGCCCGTTGGCTTGGCGGAATGCTTACAAACTTCAAAACCATGCGCGGCCGCGTGACAAGGCTTCAGCAGCTTCAGAAGATGGAGGAGGACGGCACCTTCGACATGCTTCCCAAAAAGGAAGTCATCAAGCTTCGCGGTGAGATACAGAAGCTTGAAAAATACCTTGGCGGGGTGCGCGAGATGCGCAAGCTGCCCGGCGCGCTTTTTATCGTTGACCCGCGCAAAGAGCGCAACGCCATTGCCGAGGCAAGAAAGCTTGGCATTCCCATCGTGGCGATTGTGGACACAAACTGCGACCCGGACGAGATCGACTATCCGATCCCCGGAAACGACGACGCCATCCGCGCCATCAAGCTTATCGCCGCCACCATGGCCAACGCCGTGCAGGAAGGACGCCAAGGCAGCGCCATCGAAGAAAAAATCGCCGAGGAAGAGGCAACCCCCGAAGCAGAGCTTTAATTCAGCTTTTATTTACGGGGGTTTTCAGAGATACCCAATTGCTAATTGTCAATTGTCAATTATCAATTGTCAATTGATTTCAGAAAGGACGATATAAAATGAGTTTTACGGCCAAAGACGTACAGGCTCTGCGCGAGATTACCGGCGCGGGCATGATGGATTGCAAGAAAGCCCTTACGGAAACGGACGGGCATCAGGAGAAGGCCATTGAGTTCCTGCGCGAAAAGGGACTTGCCGCCGTCGCGAAGAAAAGCGGGCGCATCGCCGCCGAGGGCGCGTGCTACGCCGCCGTTGACCCCAAGACGGGCAGCGCCGCGATGGTCGAAATCAACTCCGAAACAGACTTCGCCGCGAAAAGCGACAAGTTTCAGGAACTTCTTAAAAATATGACCCTTACCGTAGGCGCGGCAGACCCCAAAACCATGGAAGAGCTGATGGCGGCGAACTATGCCGGCGCGGACGGCACGGTCGAGGCCGCGCTTCAGGACAGCGTGTACAAAATCGGCGAGAACATCAAAATCCGCCGCTTTACGCGCTATGACGCGCCCGTCAACGCCGCGTACGTCCATATGGGCGGAAAAATCGCCGTCCTTGTGCATCTGGACGTGTCGGATAACCTTAAGGACAGCGCCGAGGCCGCCGCGCTTGGCCGCGACGTGGCCATGCAGATCGCCGCGATGCGCCCGATGTGGATGAACCCCGACTGCGCCGACCCCGAGGTTTTGGCCAAGGAAAAGGAAATCTATACGGCCCAGCTTCAGCAGGACGAGAAGAACAAGAACAAGCCCCCGCAGGTGCTTGAAAAAATCGTCGAGGGCCGCGTGAAGAAATACCTTTCCGAGGTATGCCTGCTTGAACAGCCCTTTGTCAAGGAAAGCACCCTTTCCGTCGCGCAGTACGTGGCGCAGAAGGCCAAAGAGCTTGGCGGCTCGATCGCCGTGACCGCCTTCGAGCGTTACGAAACGGGCGAGGGACTTGCCAAAAGAGAGGACGACTTCGCCGCCGAAGTCGCCCGGATGAACCAGCAGTAAGATTGAAGGCCGGGGTGAAAGCCCCGGCCTTTTTGACAGCGCGCAGGGGCTGCTTTACGCCGCCGAGGAGTTCTTTTGACGTTACGTTTTAAGCCTGTGCGGCGCGCTTCTCCCCGGCCACAGTTCGCCCAGAAGGAACATAAGGCACAGTACCGCGCCAAGGGCGTTGCTTGCGCCGTAGGCCATCACATAGCCCATAAGGCGAAGGTTCGGCATGGCCACGAGATACCACGCAAGGCCAAGCTGTAAAAGACCCGTGGAGATATGCACGGCGGCCGTCCGGCGCTGAAGGCCAAGGCCGTTCAGTATGCTTCCGAAGACATATTCATAGCAGCCGAACACCGTGGCTATGGCAAGGGGTTCCATGAACTGCCCCGCCTGAGCGTTATTGAAAAGCGCCTGCGCCACGGGTCTGCCGAACGGGATAAGCAGTGCCGTGAACGGCACGATTACCGCCGTGGCGGCAAGCGTGGCGTAAAGACCCGAGCGCCGCACGGCGGCGGAGTCGCCAAGCGCGCGCGCCTCGGACACGCGCGGCAGCGCGGTAAGGCTTACCGCCACGATAAACGCCATGGGCAGCGCAAGAAGCGGCATCGTCATGCCGAACGCCACGCCATAGGCGGAAAGCGACTGCTCCGGCGGAAGGCCCGAAACGATAAGCCTTCCCGGTATCATCACCGAGTTTACCGAGCCGATAAGGTTGCTTGCCACATTCGACGCCGCCACGGGAACGGCGATCTGGATAACGCTTCGCGCCGCGCCGGCGCGCGCCGGAAGGGCTTTGGGCGGAAGCGCGCTTTCGATACGCGCCATTCGGCGGCGGTAGAAGAAGGTAAGAAGGGCGGCGCTTAACACCTCGGACACTATCATGCCCGTGACGATAAGGGCGACCTGCGTTTCCTCGTAAAGGGGGCGCAGCCACATAAGAAGTCCGAGTATCGCAGCTGTGCGCGAGATTTGCTCGACTATTTCGGAAATGGCGGGCGGCACCACGTTTTTAGAGCCGTAGAAGTAGTTTTTGTGTACGTTTTCCCAACCCGTAAGCAGCATAAGCGGCAGAAGGAGCAAAAGCCCCATGCGCGTGCGCGCGTCGCCCAGTAAGTACACAGATATCGCGTCGCTGAACGGTATCACCGCAAGCGACACGCACATTATAAGCGCGATATAGCCCATAAGGCTTACGCGCACGACCTGGCGGGCCGAACGGTGGTCGTTTTTCGCCAAATGCGTGGCGGTAAGCCGGGACACCGCAACGGTAAGGCCGGACACGCAAAGGCTCATAACCACCGAGTACACGGGCATGACAAGCTGGTAAACCCCAAGCGCAACGGGGCTTACAAGCCTGCTTAACCATACGCGGTAGGCAAACCCCAGCAGTTGGGAAAACAGATTCACCGCCGTAAGCAGCATGGCGGATTCGGCAAAGGAAAGTCCGCGCTTCTTGTTCATGGGGATAATCCACCTCATGTACAAGGTATGCGGACAGAAGAGCGCATAGTCCGAGCAGGTTAAATAAGACGCCGCAACGTTGGCCAACCCAAGGCCGTGCGCCGTGCGCGGACTGGTTGGACAAAGCGAAAGCGGCTTGTTTAACCGCCCGCGAAGACTAAATGCGCTTGACAGCTCCGTTTAATTATGGGGGCGGTTCTATGAAAAAAGGCGACGTTTTTATAATCATCGCGGTTATTCTGCTTGCGGGGCTGACCGCGGCGTTCTTCCTGCGCCCAAGTTCACCGGGCGCGGTTGCCGTCGTGACCGTGGACGGCGAAGTTGCCGCCAGAATACCGCTTGACGGGGCGGGAGGGGTGTATTCCTTCGGCGCGGACGGACAGGTGCGTATCCGCGCGGAGGGCGGGCGCGCCCGCTTTGAGGCGTCCGACTGCCCCGACCAAACCTGTGTGCGAAGCGGCTGGCTTCACGCGGGCGGACATATGGCGGCCTGCCTGCCGAACCGCTGCCTTCTTGCAATCGAGGGCGCGGATCCGGGGTATGACGCGCTTCTGCGCGGTTCGCGCCCGGACGGGGAAGCCGGGCTGTGAAGAGAACGGCGGCGAGAACCGCCGCGGAGAGCGGCGTCCTTGTGGCGGCGGCGTTCGCCCTTAGCTATATAGAACACTGGATACCCGCCGCGCCCGTGCCGGGGCTTAAACTCGGGCTTGCCAACATAGTAACGCTGATTGCGCTTTACCGGCTTGGGACGCGGTACGCCGCGCTTGTCGCCGCGGCAAGATGCGTGCTGGCGGCGCTGCTGTTCGGGGGACTGGGAAGCCTTGCGTTCTCGCTTACGGGGGCGTTTTTCGCGCTTGCGGCGATGGCGGCGCTTAATGGCCGCAAGGCAGTAAGCGTCTACGGCGTGTCCGTGGCGGGCGCGGCCGCGCACAACCTGGGTCAGACGCTTGCCGCGTCCGTGCTTATGCAGACCCCGGCGGTCTTTTCGTATCTTGTTTGGCTTTTGCCGCTGTCAGTTCCGGCGGGGCTTCTAGTTGCGCTTATCTATCGGCTGACGGCGCGCTTTTCGCCGGAAAGGCGCGGATCGCGGCACTAAGCTTATTAAGACATTCCTCAATATCAAGATTTATAAACGAACGCCCGACGTTATGCTTTAAAAGATTCTCCGGGGAAAAATCCGCCTCGTCGGCGAGATAGCGGCGGCATACCTCGGCATAGCAGGGATTGGGGGAAATGGATTCCCGCGCCGCCGCGCGGTTTAGACGCTCGAAGTCCGGCACTTCGATATAAAGCGGCATTACTCGGTCTTCGCCGTAGTAGTTCCTGTAGGCGTTAAGCGCGGGGAGCGGCGTCACCGCAAGGGCGCGGCGTACGTCGCCTTCGGCGCTTTCATCTTCGCGCAGGGTGCAATAACTCCATACCCCATGTTTTGTGTCATAGTCGCGCCGCTCGACAAGCCCGCGCTTGCTGATAAGCGATTCAAGTTTTTCGGGCGTCACGAAATAATAGCTCTCGCCGTCGGTTTCCTCCGGGCGGCGCGGGCGTGTGGTGTGTATGACAAGGCGGCTTAACCCAAGCGTTGGGTCGGCAAGAAGGCGCAGCGCCAACGTATCCTTGCCCGTGCCGCTTTTGCCGGTAAGACAGAAAAGAGCGTCCATAACGCCCTCCCTTTTTGGTTTTTTGCCCTTAAAAATCACGCGAATTATATCACCGGCGAAAAAAAAACGCAAGTTTTAACTTTATTTTCGGAAAACATTTGACAAACGCGCGGCGTTTCGGTAATATAGAGTGTACTGTAATCCTCTGGGAGGTGTTTTCACCATGTCGCCAAAGAAAGACAGCAACCGGATTTATGAAATGCTTGCGAAACGCGGCCTTGCCGAGCCGGTGGAACCGGAGGTGGAGTACACCTCGGACATCGAGCCGGACGACAGCGCCAGGCAGACATCCGAAGAAGAGGCTATGCGCCGTTTCTTCGAGGACGCCTCTGTCCCCGCCCAACAGGAAGCCATGCCGAAAACAGATTCCGCGGCGATTGGCGGCGGATATTGGGGCGTTGGCGAAACCGCCGACCCAAGCGAGGGGCTTGACACGCTTTTTGACGTGGGGCAGATATACAAAAAATTCGGAATGCCGCTTAACGGCGTGGACACCATATACTTAATCGAGGAGTATATCGCCACTCTTCCGGATTCCCTGCCCGCCGAGATGCGCCGCGCCATAGTGCTTAAAATTGTGTCCGCCTCGGGGTTTAACTTCGACAGGCTTCTTAACGACGGCATAGACCGCGTGACCAAACTTAACGACTATTCGGCAAGCTTTGCAAGCAGAACCGATGAACTTGTCGCGGAAAGCCAGAACGAGATAGAATCGCTTACCCGCAGGATAGAGCAGATTAAAGAGCGTATTAACGAGCGCAAGAACCTTCACAAACGCCAGTTCCTTGCCATAGAAAGCGAAGCCCAAAGACTTAAAGAGGTTTTGGATTTCATTACGAAGTAGAAAACGGGTCGCTGTCCTGCAGGGGACGCTGTCCTGTAGGGGACGCTGTCCTCAGCGTCCCGCCCACCCCGCGCAGAACGCCGCCACCCCCGCGCGTCGCGGGCGGTTCACCCATACGGGGCGGGCGGCGTTGCGCCGCCCTTACAAACGCGATCCCCCTGGCATTCCCCCTGATTGTCAATTATCAATTGTCAATTGTCAATTGTCAATTGATTTCGGAGGTTCAATAATGCGCTATAGGCTTACATCTAAAGGGAAGGCGGTAATAACCGCTTTTGCTTTTGTGGTGTTATGTCTACTAGTTGCGTTA
>JAISVI010000154.1 GCA_031271665.1 Oscillospiraceae bacterium | reverse complement strand
ACGGCACAGAGGGCTATGTGTATGAAAAAGAAATGCACCGCGGCCCTTTAGCGGAACTGGGAGATTCCGAATATAGCAGGCAGGTGAAGATTCTTCGCAAAGAAGCAAAGGAAAAAGGGGTTAATTACCTTGGCCTTATTCCTCTCTATGCTTCAGATGGGAAAACCGTTATAGGGGAATTCGGTTGGGGTTCAACCTTTAGCTTTAGTGTCAGGCTTATTAGCGACGAGAACGGGGATATGGTTTACATCGATGGAGACGGCAATGTCCTTGATATTGATGCGGAAGGCAACCCCCTCATTATTGGCCCTGACGGTAAACCTATGGCTGTACCAGTGTCTGATGAGCACAAGCAACGCAAAAAGTGATCTTCAACAACCTTTGACACATCCCCCCCTCCCCGCGCCTTGTCGGCTGCGGGGAGGGTTTTTGTTTCAGCGCGAAAACGGTTGGCTTATGGCCGTGCTTGCTATAGGATATATTTCTGACATCGGGGGCGCTTGCGTGGACGGTTTGATGACGGTGCTTTTTATAATGCCGTATGCCCTATCCGTATGAACGCCTGTTCAAGATCCCCGATTATGTCGTCGATATGCTCGATGCCGACGGAAAGGCGGATGGTGTTGGGCCTTATGCCGGAGACTTGAAGTTCTTCGGCGCTCATCTGCGAGTGGGTTGTAGAGGCGGGGTGTATGACAAGCGACTTGGCGTCGGCGACATTGGCAAGCAGCGAGAACAGCCGCAGACTGTCAATAAAAGCCCTTGCCTCGTCCGCGCCGCCCTTTATATCAAAGGTGAAGATGCTTCCCGCGCCGTTCGGGAAGTATTTTTTATAAAGCGCGTTGTCCGGTCTGCCGGGAAGCGAGGGGTGGCTGACGCTTTCCACCTTCGGGTGCGCCGCGAGATACCTTACAACATTAAGCGCGTTTGACACATGGCGCTCTACGCGCAGGGAAAGCGTCTCAAGCCCCTGCAGGAACAGAAACGAGTGCAGCGGCGACAGCACCGCCCCGGTGTCGCGCATAAGCGTCGTGCGTATTTTTACTATGTACGCGAGATTGCCCGCCGCCTTTGAGAACACCGCGCCGTGATAGCCGGGGCTTGGCTTTGTCAGTCCCGGGAACTTGCCGGACTTCTCCCAGTCAAAGCGCCCGCCGTCCACGATAATCCCGCCCACCGACGTGCCGTGGCCGCCGATGAATTTCGTGGCCGAATGCACCACGATATCCGCCCCGTAATCAAGCGGGCGCAAGAGATAGGGCGTTGCGAAGGTGTTGTCCGCGATAAGGGGGATGCCGTTTGCGTGCGCGACGTCCGCCAAAGCTTGTATATCTGCGACCGAGGAAGTCGGATTGCCAAGGGTTTCGACAAAAACAGCCTTTGTGTTCGGCCGGATAGCCTTCGCGAAGTCCGCCGGGTCGCCGCCGCTTACAAAACTTGTCTCTATGCCGCACTCCGGCAGAGTGTGCGCGAAAAGGTTATATGTCCCGCCGTATACATACGCGTCCGACACAATATGGTCGCCCGCCCGCGCGATGTTATGCACGGCGTACGTGACCGCCGCCGCGCCCGACGCCGTCGCGAGCGCCGCCGCCCCGCCCTCCAGCGCGGCGACGCGCCGCTCGAACACGTCGCTTGTGGGGTTCATAAGGCGCGTGTAGATATTGCCGCCCTCGGTAAGCGCGAACCGCCCCGCCGCCTGGGCCGAGTCCTTAAAGACATAGGACGCCGTCTGGTAAATCGGCACGGCGCGCGCGCCGGTCACGGGGTCGGGCGTTTCCTGCCCCGCGTGGACTTGAAGGGTTTCAAACTTGTAATTTCTTTCGGCTTCCACTGTGAATCACTCCTTATATAATGCCTATGTATTTAGTAGGTTATTATAATATACAGCGGCGCGGCAAGGTTGTCAAGGGGAATTTTTCGCAAAACTTCTTTGTAAGCAAACTGCCGGGGCTTGTGTCTATATAAGCGACGGTCGTATAATGAAACGAAGTGTTGAAAAGCAAGGAGATGGCGGGGCTATGATTGACGCTGCGGCGCTTGGCTTGATCAGGCGCGGGGACGAAAGCGCGCTTGGGCAGATTATCGGCAAATACTCCGCCTATGTCTGCGCGGTTATCCGAAACGCCGCGGGAAGCGGACTTACCCACGAGGATGTGGAGGAAACCGCGTCCGATGTGCTTCTTGCGCTGTGGGACAGCGCGGGCAGCGTTCAAAGGATCAAACCGTGGCTTGGGGCGACGGCGAGGAATAAGGCGAAAAACAAACTGCGCGAAATCCGCGACGCTTTGCCGCTTGACGACGAAATCACCGCGCTTGGCGGCACGTTAGAGGACGCGGTTATTTCGGCGGGCGACAGCGCCGCAGTGAAAACCGCTATTCTCGCAATGGGGCCGCTTGACCGCGAGATATTCCTGCGCCACTATTACGAAAGGCAAACGACCGCGACGATAGGGGCGGAAACGGGTATGTCAAAGTCGGCGGTCGAGCAGCGGCTTGTGCGCGGACGCGAAAAGCTTAGAAAAGTCTTAGAGCAGGAGGTATTGCCATGAACAAACGGCATAAAAAAGGCGAGACATGGTCCGCCGAACGAATAAAGGAGCTTACTATGAAAAAGATACAAAGCCGGGCCGCCGGCGCGCCCGCAGAGCAGGACGCCGTTACGCCGCGCAAAGGTCTTCCCCGCTTCGCCGTTTTGGCGGCGTCGCTTGTTGTGGCGCTTTCCGTCACCACGGCCGCGCTTGCGGCAACCGGGGCGCTTGGGAACATCTTTTCCGCGTTCGCGGGCGGCACCGTAAACGGCGGACTTGGAAGCGGCTCCCGCAAGGAGATTGTCGAAAACGATTTTCCCGAAGCGGCCGACCCGCTTTCCTCAAGCGGCGAATCGCTTACGCTTAACGCGTATTACGCCGACGAAAGGGAGATCGGCCTTAATTTCACCCTAGGCGGCGTTGAGGTTGAAAAGGGCTTCTACTCTGTTTTAATCCCCGGTCTTACGCTTGAAATAACGGGTGAGGACGGCAGCACGGAGACGTGGGAAAGGTCTATGGAAGGAGAAAAAATCCCCGATATGGGCGTCGACGCGGCAGCTCTTGTTGTCGAAAACGGCTGTGACATTTCGGTCGTCATTGATTTCCATAACGGAAACGTCCCCGTGGGCAGGACGGCAAAAGTGACCTTCGGCGAGATAATCTTCCATTATCAGAATCCCATCCGAAGCGCCGAGGTTAAGGACGACTGGTCGTTCACTTTTGACATCGCCGATAAATTCGCCGAAGTAACTCCGCTTGCGTATACCGCCGATGCTGATGAAACGCAAGGCATCACGATTAAAAGCGTTTCCGTTCTGCCAAGCGTCTGCCGTATCGAGGCGGAAATAGACTATACGAAAAACGCCCTCGCAAGCCCCAACGCTGATGATCACATAAGTGAAATTATTAACACCCAAGGTATTCCCGACGGCATTGATTACGAAAGCGAGCGTCTGCGGCTTTTGGCAAAGTTTAACACCTATGACACGGGAGTATTCGCGACGGACGCAAGCGGGAAAATCTATGGCTTTTCGGCGGGCGGCTATTACCCCGAGGATTACGCCGAAGAACCGTTCTACGGCCCGACAAGGCTTTGGGTCGAACTAAACAGCATGTACTTCGACGCGCCGGAAACGCTTACGCTTACCTTCGCGAACTATGACGGCGCGCCTGTTATAGAAGTCCCGCTGACACTCGGCAAGTAACTCAAAACGCAAATACCCGGGGATGGCGTCACGCCGTCCCCGGGTTCGTTATGCCCGCTTTTTACAGTGCGCTGTCAATGTAGTTTGCCACATCGGCGACGGTCTTAAATCCCTGTACCCTGTCCTCCTCGATGGTGATGTCGAATTCTTCTTCGACACTCATCATCAGCTCGACAAGATCAAGGGAATCCGCGCCCAATTCTTCCGCGATATTGGTCTCGGCTGTGATCTTTTCCACGTCCACGTCAAGCTGCGCCGCAAGAATCTCACGTACCTTTTCCACGGTAGAGCTCATATTCAGAAAATGCCTCCTTTCCTGATACTAGTGAACAGTATAAATAAAGTACACGCGAATTTCAAGCCCCATTTTTTGATGGGCGAATGAAAATATTTTCCTTGCGGCGCGCGTATACGCCGCGTCATGGGAAACCCTTTTCGCCGCGTTGGAACGCGGGCGGCACAAAAGCCGCTCCTACGGGGAATCAAGCCAGCGTCTTACCATGTCAAGCGCCCTGCCGGACGCGGCAAGGCGTACGCGGCGGCGCTCGTCGCCGAGGACGGCGTTCTGACAGTCCACTATGCCGCGCGCGGAGTCGCATAAGGCCAGATACACCGTTCCCACGGGCGTGTCCGTACCGTCCCCCGTCGGGCCGGCAAGCCCGGTGACGGCAATCCCCAGATCCGCGCCCGTCCGGGCGCATATGCCGCGCGCCATCGCCTCGGCGGTTTGGGCGCTGACCGCGCCGTACTCGTCAAGGATATCCCGCGGCACGTCCAGCAAGTTTATTTTAAGAAGGCTGTCATAGGCCGTCACGCCGCCCATAAAAACCGCCGACGCGCCCGGCAGTGCCGTAAGGCGCGCGGCTATCATACCGCCGGTGCAGCTTTCGGCCACCGCCAATTTCTTCTTATGCCGCGTAAGCAGGGATAAGACCACAAATTCAAGCGACGGCACGTCCACCCCGTAGACATGCGGGTGAAGCAGTCGCGTAAGCTCGGCGACCGCCGGCTCGGTAAGCGCGAATGCCTCTTCCTCGCTTTCCGCGTATGCCGTGACGCGCAGGAAGCATTCGCCCTCCTGGGCATAGGGGGCGATCGTGGGGTTTTGGGCTTTCTCAATGCGCCCGCGCACAAGGGTTTCCATGCGGGACTCGCCAAGCCCGAACACGCGCACTATGCGCGACACAAGCGCCCCTCCGCGCAGCGCCCGCAGATAGGGCATGGCGCAGTGGCGGAACATAGCCCTGCATTCCCTTGGCGGGCCGGGCAGCATAAGCACCCGGATATCCCCGTCCGCCGTAAAGGCACAGCCGGGGGCGGTACCCCAGTTGTTCTCGAATATCTCTCCCCCCACGGGAAGCATGGCCTGCTGGCGGTTATTCTCGGTAAGGGGCGAGGCAAGCTTTTCAAAATAGGCGCGTATGCGCGCCCACGTCGGCTCGTGCAAATAAAGCTCTTTGCCGAAGAAGGAACACACCGTCTGCTTGGTAAGGTCGTCGTAAGTCGGCCCAAGCCCCCCCGTGGTTATAATGATGTCCGCGCGGGAACGCGCGACGCGAAGCGCCTCTTTAAGCCGCTCGGGATTGTCCCCGACGGTGGTGTGGTAAAAGCAGTTTATGCCAAGCTCGCTAAGACCCTGGGATATGTCCTGCGCGTCGGTGTTGGCGACGTTTCCAAGCAGAAGCTCGGTGCCTACGGCGATGATTTCGGCGACACGCGCGGTCAAAGGAAAACCCTCCTCTCGGCGGCTTGCGCGGCCTGTTGTTCAAGCTCTTTCCAGGTGCCGCGACGCTCGGCGTCAAGCACCGGCTCAAGCCTTGGCTTTGTTTTCGGGTGGCGGGGGGTGAAGACCGTGCAGCAGTCCTCGTACGGCAGTATCGACGTTTCAAAGGTGCCGATCTCGCGGGCAAGGGTCACAATCTCCTCTTTGTCCATGCCGACAAGGGGGCGCAGAACCGGCAGGGCGCATGCCTGCCCCGTGACGGCCATAGACTCAAGCGTCTGGCTTGCCACCTGGCCAAGGCTTTCCCCGGTCACAACGGCCGAAAGACCGTGACGCGCGGCGATTTGCCCGGTTACGCGGTACATGCTGCGCCGCATAAGAATTGTGAAATAATCCTCGGGGCATTCGGCGCGCATACGCTTTTGTATCTCCGTGAACGGCACGGCAAAAAGCGCAAACTCCCCGTGCCATTTCGCAAGAAGCCCGGCAAGGGTGAAAACCTTCTCAAGCGCCTGCGGCGAGGTGAAGGGATAGCTTTCAAAATGCACCCCGGTAAGCTCAAGCCCGCGCCGCGCCATGCGCCACCCCGCCACCGGGGAGTCAATGCCGCCCGAGAGAAGCAGCGCCGCCTTACCCCCCATGCCGGAGGGAAGCCCGCCCGCGCCCGGCAGGGAAGATGGGTGGACATAGGCGAACCCCTCGCGTATCTCGACCCACACCGTGACATCGGGGTTATGCACGTCCACCGAAAGATGCGGGAGTTTGTCAAGAATCATCTCGCCCAGTTTCGCGCATATCTGCGGCGAGGTCAGGGGGAAGGTCTTCACCGCCCTCCGCGCCTCTGCCTTAAAGGTTTTCGCGTTTTTAAGCGCGTCAAGACGCAGGGCGGCGTCAAGCATCGCGTCCATGTCCGCAAGCGTCTTATACGCCGCCGTTACCGCCGCAAGCCCGAAAACCCGCCGCATGGCGGCCAAAGCCGCGTCCATGACGCCCTCCGAAACATCGCCCTCCGGCGTGACATACACGGCGGACTGCATACTCTCCACCGTAAACGCGCCGATTGGCGCAAGGCGCTTTTTGATTACGGCAAGCAGACGCTGTTCAAACCGCGCACGGTTAAGCCCCTTCAGCACCATCTCGCCCATTTTAAGCATCAGAACCCAAATAAGTATCACCCCGTCGCTTAAAGTATATCACGCGCGGAGGGGTCGGGCAAGTGCGAAGTTAAATGGCGGACGCTTCACGCTTTCTGTGCAAAACGACGAATATTATCGCGCTTTATCGATATATTTTATTGACTTTGTGAAATGAGGAAGAGAAACTTGCCGTATTGGCCATCGTCTCTTAGAGCCTGTTTACTATCTGTTGTGCGGCGGTCAAAATCCAACCCATAACCAACCGCCCCCGGCGGCCTTCCGTACAGGCCATGCCGGGGGCGGTTCGTTTACATCCTTTCCCGCAAATCGTCGCCGAACAGGTAAATCGGCACGAACTCGCCGCCAAGGCGCGAGGCGGTCTGCGGCAAATAGCGTTCGGAAAGCTGCGCGCTTATAAGGTTAGATGTTACGATGGTGCTTTTGCGCCGTTGCAGACGCGTGTTTATAAGGTCGAACAGCGCGCTTTGCGCGAACGGTGAAAGGTACTCGGTGCCAAGGTCGTCAAGCACAAGCAGGTCGCATCTCGCAAAACGGCGGAAATCGCGCCCGTCCTGCTGCTCGCGCGAGAACTGGTTCGCCTCGGCGGCCTGTATAAAGCGTCCGGCGGGTATGTACTCCGTCCAAAATGCCCGGTTTGCGACCGCGCCGAGGATACATGCGGCAAGAAAGGTCTTGCCCGTCCCGACGTTCCCGTTGATAAAAAGGCTTTCGGAATGTTCCCCGAAATTTTCGGCGAACTCCGCCGCGGCGTCGCGCGCCCGCGCGATAAGCTCCCTTGGGGCATAGCGCTCGGTTTCAAGCTTTTCGGCGCGGAAAAGACCAATGTCGAAGTTTCCAAAGCATATGGCGTCAATGTCTATGTCGCGTTTCAGCACGTCTCGCTGAAGCGGGGCGTAAAGCGCCTTCAGGCATTCGCACGGCGCGCCTTCACGCGCGCCCGCGTCGCCGCACAGCTCGCAGTACGGCGTGTCGGACGCGGGCGTAATCCCGGCGCTGCGGATAAACGCCAGACGCTCGGCGGCAACCGCCTCGGCGTCCGGGTCGCCCGCTTCCGGCGGGGAGAGGAATCCCTGCGCCACGGCGGCGATACGCGCCGAACGCAGTTTGTTATCCAGTTCGCGAAGGCGCGGAAACGCTTCGTACTGCCTGTCAAGCGCGTCTGCGGCACGCCGCCTGTGCGCGGCGGCACGGGTCTGGCGCTCGCGCTCGGCAACCGCGAAAAGTTCGGGTTCCATCACTTTCCCTCACCTTTTTTCTTTCCCTTATTCATCATGCGCTCCATTGCCGCCAGCTCGGCCTCGCCGGGCGGGGCTATGGGGCGGTTAGAGCGCTCGCGCGGCGCGGAGGGGGCATAGCCTTGCGGGCGGGCGGGCTTTGTGTCGCCGCTTTCAACCTCGCGGGGGGTGTGAAGCCCGGCCTCGTGCCAGTTGCGCAGGATTTTGTCCATGTATTTCCAGTTAAGCCGCCCGCAGTTGACGACCGTCCGGTCATAGGCGAGCGCCGCCGTCTCGCGGGGGAAGCCCATGCCTATCCACGCGTTTATGTATTTCTTCTCCGTCTCCGACGCGGCGCGCCCCGATATGCCAAGCACGGAAAGAAACCGCGCCGTCTGCCCGCGCGTAAGCTCTTTCTCCGCGATGTGCCGCTCGGCGGCCTCGTGGCTTAGGATGCCCGCCTCGGCCCAGCGCCTTGCCTCCTTGTCTATCTGCCCCATGGTGGGCGGCCTTGACTCCGGCCCGTAGTACGCGCGGAAATCCTCCGCGCAGAATTTAAGAAGCATGATAAGCACGTCCGCGGGAAGCCCGCGCCAGTCGTATATCCGGTAAAGGATGCTCAAATCCTGTGAGGAAAGCAGTTTCCCGAACACTCGCTCGGCCTCGCTTACCACAAATTTAAACGATTCGTCGCGGGCAAGCCCCTCGGATATGTCCTTAGCGGTATAGGCGGGCGTGGCTTCCTCGGCCTGCGCGATTTCCTTTAAGGACACAAGTCCCGCGCCCTCAAGCGCTTTCAGTGCGGCTTTCGCCGCCTTGCCCTCTAAGCCCCCGGCCTCGCCCTCTTGGGGAAGGCGGCTGTGGCGCAGTATAAACATATAAAGCAGCGCCGCGTTTCCGTCCGCGACACGCAAAAGCGCGTCAACGTCGCCAAGCGGCATCTGGATAAGTCCGGAAAGTTTAAGCTCGGGCATAAAGAAACCCCTTTTTGCTGCGTGTTGCGGATATTATAGCACGCCATGCCCGCACGGCGCAAGCAGGAGACTTGTATAGCCCACGGCGCTGTTTTTGGTTGACAGAATATCCCTTATACTATATACTGTCACTTACTGCGTAAAATTTATAGATACGGGAGCGCGCTACATTGAACTATCTGTTTATATACCCCGACTTTCTGGACGCGACAAAGCATGTGAAAACGATCCCCGGCAATTATAACGAGGGTATCGCCTCGATTTCCGCCGTGCTTAAACAGGGCGGGCACAGCGTTTGCCTGTACCACCTGACCTATCTGCCCGAAAAGGACGAGTTTATCCGAAAGGTAAAGGAGTTCTCGCCCGGCATGATCGGCTTTACAATCCGAACAAGCGTGTTTGACTACGCCGCCGCTATGGCGGGCTGGCTTGACGACGAGCTGCCGGAGATTTACGTAATGGCGGGCGGCTATCACCCGTCCCTCGCGCCGGAAGAGGTCATAGCTACGCGGGGTATCGACGCGGTCTGCATCGGCGAGGGCGAGTTTGCCTGCCGCGATTTCGTGGACTACTATGAAAAAAACGCCTGCCCCGATAAGGCGGCGCAAAGCTTCTGGGTCAAGGACGCGGACGGCGCGGTTTTCCGCAACCCGATACGCCCGTTCCTTACGGACTTGGACGCGCTGCCCTTCCCGGATCTTGATCTGTTTGACTATACAAACCTTAAAAGCAACCTTACCCAGAACACCGCCGAGGTAATCGTAAGCCGGGGATGCCTTTACTCCTGCACGTACTGCGCCAACGCCCAACTGCGCAAGATCTATCCCGAACACCGCGCCTACGCGCGCTTCCGCTCGCCGGAAAACGCCATACAACTTCTCGAGCGCGTGCTGGAGCGCGACCCGAGCATTACGGCGTTCAGCTTCAACGACGCCATCCTTAACATGTACGCCGACTGGTTTTACCCGTTTATAGAGCTTTATAAGCAGCGCATCAGGCGCAAATACACCTGTAATTTGCGCTTTGACCATATCGACGAGAAAATGGCGCGGACACTGGCCGAGTCGGGCTGTTACCTTATCACCATCGGGGTTGAGAACGGCAACGAGGAATTCCGCAAAAAATACCTGCGCCGCGTAATGAAGAACGAGCATATCGTCACGCTGTCGCATCTTCTGAAAAAGGTCGGTATCCTTGTCTACGCCTATAACATCATCGGCCTGCCGCATGAAACCCTTGCCCTTACGCTTGAGACGATCAAACTCAACGCGCGCATGTACGCCGACAACGTGGTGGCAAGCCTGTTTTTCCCCTATCCGACCACCGAACTGCGCAAGATAAGCGAAGAGGGCGGATTCCTCGACCCTTCGGTCAGTATGCACGACCCGGTTCAGCTTCGCATGAAAAACTATCCGCGCCGCGACATTTTATATATGCGCTACAGCTTTATGCCCCTTCTTAAAAAATACCGCAAGCTTTACGCCATGACGGACGAAGCGGCGCGGGACAAGAAAATCGCGCGGCTTGACAGGCGCGTTTTAAGCAAGCATCGCCCGCGCGGTCTTATCGGCGCGTGGCGGAAGCGCACCCATCTGTTTGTGGTATTTCTAAAGCGCATAGCGTCCAAAAAGCTTCCGGCGCTTTACAAAAAACTGCGCGGCATGAGGATAAAAAAGCAGGCCGCGTCCAAAACCTAGGCTATGCCCTGTAAAAACACCCCTTGCCTCCCCCTTTGGGGGAGGTGGCACGCGTAGCGTGACGGAGAGGGCGTCGCGCCCTGCAAACGTTGCAGCGGCTGCAAGCGGGTCGCAGAGGACTGCGACCCCTACAGAAAACATGTCTTTGAAAGGATTGTAGGGGACGCCCGATGGGCGTCCCCTACTGTGGTTTGTCTATTGGCCTCAGTTCTTACTTAACTTCGACTTTCGCGCCGGCTTCCTCAAG